>JBDTVX010000018.1:0-26612 GCA_040007015.1 Ferruginibacter sp.
TAAATAAAGTATATAAAGTAAATACGGGAACATCTTGCGTATTGACGAATTAGGGCTGTAACTTTTCTTATTACTTTTGCAAACAAATCACCATCTATGAATATTCGGATTTTTATTACCGGTGGAACCTTTGATAAAGAATACAATGAGATCAATGGCCAGTTGTATTTTAAGGATACCCATTTGCACGACCTGCTTGAAATGGGGCGCAATAAAGTTCCAGTTGAAATAAGAACCCTGATGATGATCGATAGCCTTGAAATGACGGCCGAAGACCGCGGACTGATCGTGCATCAATGCAAACACTGTGAAGAAGACCGGATCGTGATTACCCATGGAACCGATACCATGGCAGAAACGGGGAAGACACTGGCGCATGCGATCACTGATAAAACAATCATTCTAACGGGCGCCATGATTCCCATCAAATTTGGCAGTTCTGATGGATTGTTTAACCTGGGAAGCGCACTCGCTTTTGCCCAGGCTTTGCCGGCAGGTGTTTATGTTGCAATGAATGGGAGATATTTTACCTGGGATAATGTTCGCAAGAATAAGCTGACAGGAATTTTTGAGGAATTGAAATGATGCGCGGGACGTTTATTTTATGGTGTAGGAATATAATTTAATCCGTCTCATAGGAACGATATGGGTAGATACTGCCGGTAAAAATTTTTGCAGAAAAGAAATATGAATTTTGTTTATCTAAATGACACGTCTAATATCCCCTCAATTATGCAAAGACATACCGGGTCAAACCTTATCATGCTCCTCTTGTCCTTTATTTTTTCTTCGGTTGCTTTTTCTCAATTTAAGGTGATCGGGTATATACAACCCCGCTGGAACCAGGTTCCGGATGTTAGCAGCATTTCTTTTCAAAGCCTTACTCACCTGAACATTGCATTTGTTAATCCTGATTCTACCGGTGATTTGGTATTGCCGCCGGGTTTTGATACACTGGTACAAAAGGCGCATGAGTATAAATTGAAAGTGCTTGCATCTGTTGGCGGAGGCTCGTACAATCCATATACCGGGGCATTATTGAATGATTCAAACAGGGCCGCATTTGTTCAACGGCTGGTACAATTTTCTATTGACCACAACCTGGATGGTATCGATGTAGACCTGGAAGGGGAAGCCATTGATAAAAATTATGATCATTTCATAACTGATCTTTCGTCAGGATTAAAGCATGCACATAAATTACTGACTGCTGCTGTCGCCACATGGAATGGAGAAAGTGTTCCACCTTCTGCTCTCAGGAAGTTTGATTTTATCAATGTCATGTCCTATGACCAAACCGGCCCCTGGAGGCCCAATGAGCCCGGACCGCACTCTACATTTATCAAAGCAGAAGAGGATCTGCATTACTGGACGGCTACCCGCGGCCTTTCTAAAAAGAAGATCAATCTCGGTGTTCCGTTTTACGGCTGGTGCTTTGGCACAAAAAACGGGCAAAGTATGTCGTATGCTGATATTGTTGCTAATTTTCCAGGTTCGGATACATTAGATATGGTAGTGCCGGATAGCGGTGGCGTTATTCATTACAATGGTTTGACTACAATAAAAAAGAAGACCGCGTTGGCGTTAAAAAATGCAGGCGGTGTTATGATCTGGCAGATATTACAGGACGCAGAAGGTGATAAATCGCTGCTGATGGAGATTGAAAGGATTGTAAAAGTTTCTGGTAAAAATTGAGGCGGTCTATTAGATTGGCCTGATTTGAAATTCGTGGATAGTTGAATAGCATATCAATTTTGCCTTCCAATGGATATTGAGTATTTTCATACTACAAAAGCAAGCCCGTGGCAGATAAAACAACTGTTAAAATATTTATTGCTTCTTCCACTGAAGTAAAAGAGGAACGTGATCAATGCGTTCTTACCCTTAACAAATTAAACAAAGTACACGATCACCTCTATCTTGAACCTGTGCTTTGGGAGTATGATATGCCGCACTCAAACTATCCGGGCTATACCAATATCCAGCAGGCAATCAATAAATCTGAATTAAAGGATTGCCCATTGGTAATTTTTATTTTTTATTCTAAAATAGGAACATATACCCGCGAAGAATTTGACTATGCAAATGCCAATAACAAAAAATTATTTGCGTATTTTAAAATGGGTTTTTCCCCACAAAAAAATAGTTTTCAATATTATGGCGACCTGCTCGATTTTAAAGAAACTTTAAATACAAATGTTCTTTATGAACATTACAAAGACCTGATCGATTTTGAGAAACAATTATATACTAACCTGAATCTTTACCTGGGTAAAAAGTATTCACCAGTAACCGCACTTTCACAAACCAACCAACAGCTTTTGCAGGTGCTCGCAGAAAAGGAGGAAGAAATAAGAAAATTAAAGCAGAAACCGCCCGCTAAAACAAACCCGCTACTACAAAAGCTTGAAAAGGAAAAAGAAGTCATCCGGCAACAATTATTAAAAAGCCACCAAATAATTAAAAAGCAGGCCAAAGATAAAAGGGATCTTGAAAAACAACTTGCGTTACAAAAAGAAAATGATGCTTTAAAAGCCAGGGCGCTTGAAGAAGTAAAGAAGGGCAATTATGAAGAGGCTGAAGAACATTTAAAGCAAAGCGCTAAGGCAAGCATTAACGAAACCGCATCTACTTTTTATGAGCTCGCAAAAATTAAAGAACTGCAATTACAATATGCCGAAGCATTTAATTATTATGAACTTGCAGTAAAGATAGCACCAAAAAATAGTGTATACCTGAATGAAGCCGGGGAAATGGCGAATGATTTGGGGTTCCATGATAAAGCGATCAGTTATTACCAAAAATCAATGGCAATAGAAATAGACATGGGTGGAGATGGGCACCCTGAAATTGCCACCAGGTACAATAATTTAGGTTTGGCCTACAACAGTAAAGGAGAATATGACAGAGCAATTGAATACTATGAAAAAGCTTTGGTAATTGATACAAAATTTTATAGCGATGATCATCCTAAAATTGCCATCCGCTACAATAACCTCGGCGAATCTTATCGCAGCAAGGGTGAATATGAAAAGGCAATTGAATATTACCAAAAGGCCCTGGTCATTGATAGAAAATTTCACGGAGACGAGCATACCGCTATTGCTATCCGTTACAATAACCTTGGTTCGGCCTATGAAAGGATGTGCGATTACGGAAAAGCTATTGAATATTATGAAAAGGCACTGGCAATTACTACAAAATTTTACGGGGAAGATCACCCTGATATTGCCGTTCATTACAACAACCTGGGAGAAGTTTACCGAAACAAAGCGGCTTATGAAAAAGCAAATGAATATTATGAAAAAGCTTTAATTATTGATAAAAAAGTTTACGGCGGAGAACATCCCAGGATTGCTATCCGCTACAATAACCTTGGTTCGGTTTGCGATAATAAGGGTGAATATGATAAAGCGATTGAATATTATGAAAAGGCTTTGGTTATTGATAAAAAATTTTATGGTGAAAAACATCCTAAAATTGCTATCCGATACAATAATCTTGGTGCCGCTTATCGAAGCAAAGGTGCGTATGATATAGCGCTTGAATACTTTGATATGGCGTTGGGGATAAACAAAGAATTTTACGAAGAAAATCATCCTGATGTTGCTATGTGTTATAATCATCTTGGTAAAGCTTATCAAAGTAAAGGAGAATATAAGAAATCCATTGAGTATTTTGAAAAGGCGTTAGCAATTGATAAGAAATTCCATGGTAGCAGCCATCCTGATATTGCGATCCGGTACAATAATCTTGGGTTGTCTTATCGAAGCATGGGCGAAAATGAAAAAGCCATTGAGTATTATGAAAAGGCGTTGGTCATCGATAAAATAGTGTACCGGGACGATCATCCCGATCTTGCTACTGACTACAATAATCTTGGTACATCTTATCGAAACAAAGGTGAGTACGACAAGGCGATTGAATATTTTGAAAAGGCTTTAATCATCGACAAAAAAATTTACGGAGAAGAACATCCGGATATTGCTATTGTTTATAACAATCTTGGTGTAATTTATGATATTAATGGTGATCAGTATAAAGCGATTGGTTATTATAAACAATCCCTCCTGGTTAATCAAAAATTCTTTCCTTCCGATCATCCGGATGTTCAATTGACCCAAAAAAATCTGGCCGGCGCGCAAGTTAAACTACGGAATACCCGGCAATAGCTATTTTCAGTTTGGTCATCCTTTGATTAAGCACCGGCCCAACGGCTGATCAATTTTTTTCAAAGACCCGCCGGTTACGTATCGGCAAAAGATTCACAGTGGTATGCTATCAGGTGACACAACCCTGCCTGACTTGTCATGCAGACAGGGATGCTTAATAGTGGCACTAAAGCCGGTGCAAAAAAATCACTTCAAAGATCTTTCTTATTTATTTGTGCGGCACACTAATTTCAGCCTGCACCCGTCAACTAAAACAGTTCGTCAATAATGAACTTGCTTCTTTAATTTTGCTGGTAATACCGGCCCGACCGGTATAAAAATCCAACTTATGTTTTCAACTGTTTTCCACAAAAAATTCATTCGCTTATTGATGGCTGTTGCAGCTATATTGCTGTTGGCAATTGAACCGGTTCTTTCGCAACAACAGCCAAAGGGATCGTACGACTCCATAAAAAAAGCATTCTCCGATTCAATTAAAACCGTCGTGAACGACAGCCTGCTTCCTACGCTGGTGATTAAAGTGGCATCTTATACTGCCACCATCGACCATACCGATTTTATGATCAGGCGTAAATTTAAAATTGCCCCTATTTCATTAAACCTTCCGGATATTGAAAGAAGGGTGAAGGGTTTTAAGTCGAGGCTTGAAAAAAGAGGGAGCCAGATGAACCTGCGCAGCCTGAATAGCGGGGTGATCATATTAAAAGAAATTCTGGATGACCTGGCTTCCTACCAGAGCATACTGAACAATTACAGCAGCGAACTTACTCGTAGCAATACGGAAGTAAAAAAGATAATCCATGACCCTGCACTAAATTTGAAGATATCGGATACCATACTGATGGAACAGATGGCCGATATAAGAATTGAAGGACTTGGACTGGACTCGCTGCAACAAAAAACCCTTACTAAGGTGAATTTATTGCGTAACCGGGTGTCCGTTACTTTACTGGAGACCACCGATATCATTTCCGATATGCGGTATTTAACCATCACTTTCAAGATGGGTATGTGGAAACCCGAAGAAACTCCTTTACTGTATGCAAAGCAGAACGAATACCAGAACCAACTGGGTGAAATTACCGGTAATGCGCTAAAGCGATCCTGGAAGATCATCCTTATTTATCTCGGCGAGAAATGGAACGTGTTAACACTCGGGCTGTTGGTTTTCATTTTTCTTTTTTCATGGACCATGATGAATATGCGGCGGATAAAAAAACAGGACAATGTTGGTGATATACTACAGCCGATGCATTTTTTGAGGCGGAGTGTTTTGATTGGGGGGATGATGGCATTTTTTACTTATTCACCCTTCTTTTTTGCCGACCCGCCCATGTCGTTTCTGCATGCATGTGAGTTTTTTCGTTTAGCACTGCTTTTTTATCTTATCTATCCTTATTTAACCAAACCATCAAAAATAATATGGATGCTGCTTTGCCTGCTCTGGATCTTTTATGCACTGGATAATATCCTGCTGGAATCTGCGCTGGGCGAACGGTGGGGCCTTTTTTCCGGGGGCATTTTACTGGTTGCGATCTGTGTAAAACTGATCATCAGCAAAAAACCGAATTTTATAGACCTGCCGGAATCGCCGGCTACCAAGGCCCTGGTTATTTTTACGCTCACGCAGGTCTCACTCTCCATTGTTTTTAATCTTACCGGCCGGGTCTCGCTTGCAAAAATATTGGGCGTTAGCGCCATTCAATGCCTGATGCTGGGTATTAGCCTGAAAGTATTTTGTACCATGGTGCTGGAAGCGATCTACCTGCAATCCGAAGCCTACCACGACAGCAGGTTTTCCGAATATATCAATTTTAGTGTATTGCGCCAACGCTTCCTGCGGGTATTGTGGACATTGTCTTCGATAGTATGGTTCGTGGCTTTAATGCGTAACCTTACTTTTTACGATGCAATGATACAGCGGCTTGGTTCATTTTTCAATGCTACAAGAACGATCGGGAACATGGTATTTACTTTTCAAAGCGTAGCGGTTTTTATTTGTATCATTTGGCTTTCTTCTGTAATATCAGGGATCATTAACTTTTTCTTTGGTAATGAAGGATCAAAAATTACGAGCAAAAGAAGCAAGCTTGGCTCCATGATGTTGCTGATCCGGCTGACGATCTGGACGCTGGGTTTTGGTATTGCGGTGGCTGCTGCCGGCATCCCATTAGACAAGCTTTCGATCATGATCGGGGCATTGGGTGTGGGCATTGGATTTGGTTTGCAAAATATTGTCAATAATCTGGTATCGGGGGTAATACTGGCATTTGAAAGACCCATACAAGTGGGCGACCTGATTGAAGTGGGAGGCAAGCTGGGGGTTGTAAAAGAGATCGGGGTTCGCTCCAGCAAGATCAATAACAATGAGGGTGCAGATATCATTGTGCCCAATGGCGACCTTCTTTCCCAGCATCTTATAAACTGGACCATGCAGGACCGGAACAAGCAGGTAGCATTTATGATTGGCATTCCCTACCAGTCAAACATAAAGGAGGTAAAAACTGTGATACAGGAAATACTGGCGAAAAATGAGAAGATCATGGAAGCTCCCGGCCCGGCCATTATGGTACAGCAATTTGGCGACTGGGCGATCGAACTCAAAATATTGTTTTGGGTAAATGATCTCAGCGAGGCGGGGTCAATAAGGAGCAATGCGATGATTGAAATTTATGAAAAACTGGCTGCTGCGGGGATGGCGCTGCCGGTGTATAAAGGGCCGCCGGTACAGGAATCTGGCCCTGAACTACCCGAAGGATTCGGATCTTCGGCAAAAGAAAAGAAGGCCTGATCGTTTAATACCACATTTCCAGTGATGATTGACAGATTTACAATGCAAATTGAAGTAAATCTTTTCCGACTATGGTATTTCCTGAAAAAGTTTTACCTACAGCCTCAAGCCACAACTGATCAGTCAGGGTTTGATCATCCGGAGGTACATAATGATTTAAAATAAGATTTTTTACGTTTGCTGCTTTGGCAATGCGTCCTGCATCCTCTGCCAGAGTATGATGCGACAGGATGCTTTCTTTTAGTTTTGTTGCATTTGGGCGCCGTTTAACCATTTCATCAACAGCAGGGCCATACATAACTTCATGAATAAGATAATCGGCGCCTGTGGCAAATGCAGCAAGAGCAGGACAATAAGTTGTATCGCCTGAAAAAACGACCATCTTTTCACCGAGTTTAAATTTAAACGCATAGCTTTCGTCAACTGGTGGATGAATATTCTTCAAAGCGGTCACTTCCACATTTGAAATTGATAGTAGTATGCCTTCTGCAATTTCATGGCTAATTACAAGTGTTCTTATATCCGGACGCCCTTCATTTTTAATTCTCATGTCAATATCAATGCGGTTAGATTCCCAATAATAATTCAGGAGCTGATTCAATCCAACGGGTGCATACACATGAATCGGTTCTGCCAGTCCGGAAACCCAGGCATTATAAAGTAGCGGGCCCAATTCCAGGTTATGGTCAGAATGGTGATGCGTAATAAAAATGTATTTTAAAGTTGATAGGTTAATGCCGGCTTCTTTTAGCTTGAAGGTTGCACCATAACCCGCATCAATAACAAAGGTTATTTTTTTATACACAATAAGATTAGCAGACGGTGTCTGTTTATAGGAGCGGATAAATGGGCCTCCCTGGGTACCCAAAAGAACCAATCGATCGCCCTCCTGGTTGATGGGAAATTTTTCATTTAAACCAGATTTCAAGCCAAGCCCCATAACGCCGGAGATCAGGCATGATTTTCGAATAAATTCTCTGCGATTGGTTGACATAAATTAAGGTCAATTGAAAAAAATATTCTTAATGAATTTTTTAAAAAAGTTAACACCGGCGACTGACAGCAAATTATAACTTATAATTCCAATCCGGCCCTGATCCGACAGCCATTGTAGTTGGGAGGTACTGTTTGAATCACCCTTCATCCTACACATAGCATAATAATAATTTGGATCAAATAAGTAATCATACGATTGTGCCTGTTCCCACTATACTGAGTCCGAACAGTTAACAAATTAAAACAATTCATTTTCAAATACTAATCCTTTTTTAAAAATAACTTAACTGAATTTAGCTCGGGTCTTGTGGAATTAGCTGAACTTACAACTGTTAATAATTGCCGGAAATAAAACCCGGCTTTCTCCCGGTTGCCGGATCTTTCCGCTGCCATGCCGGCGCCATAAAGGCCATTAAACCGGTTGGGTTGTTTTTCCAGGTCCGCCTCATAAGCTTCCAAAGCTTTTGCAGGTTGATTTATTTGCAATAACATGTCGCCTAATAATTCTTTTCCCGGAATTACCTGGCCGGGAGTAACCGGATGTTTTTCGGTCTTGTCTTCCATATCCGCAGCAAGTTTCATAAAACCTAATGCTTCATTATTTTTTCCTTCTTTAAGTCTCGTCCACGCTTCGGCTATTGTAATTTGTATCTGAACCTGGTGGGCTTTATAGGAATCTTTTTGTGCCGCCAGGGTATCGTAAAGCGCATTAAGTTTTTTTAATTCGGCCCTGGCTGAATCCATTTTACCGATATGAACAGAACCCATTAGCCGGGTAAAATGAATAATGGCTTCCTGCCATGGAAAATTTTTCCAGGGAAAATTTACCGGGTATATTTTTAAATTGGCTGCTTCATTCCATAGCCTGTTTTCAAGCAAGTAACGGGAAGGGATAGCCGCAAATGCATAGGCTACTTTAAAATTGGCAGGATAAACGGCTGTAATTGTTTTAAGATAGTCCCATTGTTCTTTTGCAAGATCGTTTTCTCCTTTTTGCAAGTAAGCATACACAAGGTAATCCATGCTATGAAGCTCTTCATCCCAATGCCCTTTGATACCGGCGGTATTGGCATAGCAGGTAGCCGAGGCTACAGATGCAAGGTTTGAATTGATGCATTCATCCCAAAGTCCCAGCCTTGTAAAAATATGCGAAGGCATATGCAGGGCATGTGCCGAGGAAGGAGCAACAGCAGCATATTTTCTTGCTGCCGGTAAGGCTAAAATTGCAAGCCCGGGATAATCATATGCATGGATAATATAGTGTGCAATTCCGGGGTGATCTGGTTCATTGGGATAAAGTGCATTTAAAATGGAGCCGGCTTTTTTTTGCTTTAAAAATGACTTGTCAGCAGGATCCGCAGCCGCCACAAGCGCCAATGAATAAAATATCGCGGCCTCTTTATCATTTGGAAACGCTGCGTATAGTTTTTCCATTGCCTTTTCGTAGCTAATGCTTCGGGTATGATGATCTGCTTTATCCGGGTTTTCATAAAATGATGCAATGGCATTAATATAGCCCTCTTCTCTTTTCGTTTTTTGTTCAATCGATTTGGCTATTGCAATTGCTTTGGCCCCCTTTTTAAGTTCGGGTGCCGTAGGTGGGGCCCATACCGGGTGATAGTTGCTCATGGCTACGCCCCAGTAAGCCATAGCACATTCCGGCGCTTCGTCTATAATTTTTGCAAACACTTTTTCAGCTTCATCATATTCAAATGAATGCAGCAGTTCCAGGCCGAGGTTAAAATCTTTTTTTACTTTTTCGCTACCAGAAATCTCAAATTCAACCGAGCCGAATTGTTTATCTGCAGGCCCACAGGAAATAAGCGCTCCTCTTTTAAGATCGATTTCATTTATTATTTCTTTTGACGGGACCGCGTTTTTTCCCCTGCATGATACCAATATCAATAATATAAAAGACATCCCTTGTAATTGCAGGAATAATTTTTTCATATTTTGGAAAATTGATTTTATTTTGAAAATCGCCGGCTCTTAAATAAAATTCCTATTAATTGACAACACAATATTTTAAATAAGTTCTTTAACATACTTCATAATATCTTGTCCATACCCGAGTCGTTCATATATTTCCCTGGTCCGAAGGTTTTGTGCAAACGCGCTTAATGTTTGCCAATTTATATTTTACTAATTCAAAACAAATGCGGCCTCATTTTTTTTGCAGCAGGAGTGTACCAGGCTACCCCAAATCTAAATTAATTGTTTTATTTATTTTGTCCAGCAAATTTGTATAGCTGTAATGGATTTTTTTAAAATAGCATCCCAGGAAAATAATGCTGGCGGATGTTTTAACTAAATGCCGCAGTGCAGTAACCGGAAATTTTCTTTGCAATCTCGTTATTGGTACCAGGTTTGGGATTAAAGATCGTTACACTCATGCCGGCAATCCTGCCTGTTGTAAGTAGCTTGCTTAATAAATGTTTCACTTCTTCAAATACTAGTCCTCCGGATAAACGATCATCTACTGCGGGGTTTTCATTATCACTCAAAGGAATACCCATTGACGTTTGTAGTTGTTAATTTAAAATTTCCGATTCAAATTTTTTCATGATCGAAGCGTGTGCAGGATAGGGTGCGATTTGTAATGCTGAAATTAATTCATTTAACCTGGGGGTAAGTATGATCAGGTAACGGGCGGAATCATCCGCAAAATACGTGTGAGGAACACCCGCAGGTACAAAGACTGTTGTTCCTTTTGTGGCCTCCACGACCCGGTCCTTAAATTTGAAAGTAAGCATTCCTTCCAGCACATGCCATGCTTCATCATCCTCGTAATGTACATGAAGGTAGTCGGGGCCGCTGCCCCGCCATTCATGCATAATAAAAGATGCTCCTATAGCAGTAGTTGATTGGTTGGTTTGCACACTGCCCTGGTTGGCAGAAATTATAATGGGTTCTTTTGGTGTAATTTTCTGTTCCATTTAAATAATTTTGTTTAATTTAACAAGATGTCAACTAAAGATTTTTCCTTGCTGAAGTCGGGTGCAATAGTTACCAGGTTTGGCAGAAATTATTGCCGCTAATTTTATCAAACCTCTTCTACTGCTGCTCCTATTTTAGGTGTTTGCAAGGTAAACAAAATAGAAAAAACAGACCAACTGGTAAAGCCCCTGCTTTTGTAAATGCTTAGGTTAACCGCCGTTTTTATTCCCTCAATGAGTCAAGACTGTCAATATTAATAAAATGCTTTCTGTTTGCAGTGTCCAATGTCAGCCCATAAACAACGGCCATTGCAGCGATAAATAAGTCGGGTTTGTCAATGCTCTTACGCTTAATTTTGAGATGACGAACGATTTCGGTTGCCACCCTTGCAGCCAGGCTGTCAAAGTCTAAAATGCTAAACCTAAACAGCATTTTATTCCAATATTGTAATTGTGCAGGCATCGAACCATTAATTACTTCAAATTCGGTAACACTTGAAATGTAAAGTATGTCGTAGTTTTTAAAATGGCTAACCAAGCGTGCATTATTCTTATCAGTTTTGCGGAAATAGCCGATCAAAATTGTTTAGTCAATCATTAACTTTTTGTCCGCCATCTTGCAATGCTTTTGGTGTTTTTTCAATAATTTGAATTTGCTTTTCTGTATAAACGGGTTCATTGAGTAACATTCCAATAAATGCAGACTTATCATCCCTGGCGGACTTTTTTTCATTAAGTTCTTTCCTTAGCTTGGCTTTTTGAGTCGGCGTATGTGTCTTAACTGCAGATAAGAGTTGCTGAAACGGTATTTCCACTTTTAATTCCATGATTCAAATTTAAGGATATTTAAACACATGTGAGATGTCCTTTAAAATGTCGGTTAACATTTTATCTGTACCAGCAATCTTATAGGAATAGCCATTTTTCAATTCCTTCCTGGTTAACATTTGGTTCTTTAAACTTTTAATAACGGTTTCTTTTCGCTGTCTTAACTCTGGTCTTGTCAATTTGCAGGAAAGCCGGTCGCTTATACTATTAGCTTCGCAGTAACCTGAACAAACCGCTAAAGATTTACCGGCCGTTTTCTTCGTCTTGTTTTCAGGCTTTGTAAATGTTGTCATGTGACACCAAAAATATAAAAAATAATTTGCATCATATTGGTCTGTTCAAATTGCCGGATGCTTTTTATACCTGCAGTCATGGTTTTGCATTGGCAGGAGGTTCAAAGCTCGTCTGCCCTGAACCAATACTTAATTGAAAATAAGATGTACAAAATAAGAACAAGATCTAAATGATTGATATCCTGCCCGGGCTGAAGCTGATGCCGAACTACGGGTGATGTTCGATTGTTCTGCAAATGCTTTTGGCATTGTTAACGGGCCGGGCTGACATTCAGACGGGTTTGAAAGGAGCCACCATCTGCGCACGGGATTGCATTTAAATCCGGACAGCGTTAATCGCCTGAGTTTCGCCACCGCTAATTCAGCAAATTGAAAATTGTCCAGGTAACCCCGTCGGCACGGAATAAAAGTCGGTTAGAATTTGTTCGGCTAAAGACCAAAGCTGATTTATAGCCGATGTTACAATGCCCGGCCCGGCGTTTTGCCAATGCTAAGCTGTACGAATTGTTTTGTTTCCTTTAATCAATAGGGAAGGGTGATGATAGTTGTATCGCCACATCTAATCCTAATTAAGGTGTCTTTGCCTACTCCGGGAGTACTGCTATTTTCGCTATGAATTAAATATGACCGCACCCTGCGATATGCGATATAAGGAGTATCCTTACTTATTGTGATATTGATAAGTGAGTCTGAAACTTTGTAAGCCTGGGGCGAGTTATTTATTATTTTTAATGCACCTGTTTCAGCCAGAACTGAATAACCATAATGAACGGCTCCGGGAATTAAAGCCTGGTTAAGTGTCATCTGGCTTATTCTATTTGTCTCACATCCTTTTTCCGCGAGCCAATAATATAGGACCAGTTCCAACTCAGAAAAAATTACCAGCCCGGTTGAATCAGATATTTGAGTAAATCCCAAGTCACTAATATTTTTGTATAACCTAACGCTTGCTCCTGAAATAATTTTTCCTGAATCATCTCTTATTTTGATGCGGAGCTGGGGTTTTGCGAGTTCTTGTTTGACCGGGTTGGAACAGCTTGCAAAAAGAAAACTCACCGCAAATATAGTTAGTAAAGAAAAGAGGCTATTTTTCATTTTGTACTTTTAGAATTTCAAACTCCTTTAAACGCTTCGCACGCGTTTTGCATTGGCGAAGGTAGTTAAAAGCGACTGACTTTTTTTCTGTAACTCTTGTTTTGCCCGGCTTTACTTCAGCCTGTTTTTGAATAACAGCAATGGTATCCTTTGCTTTCCCTGGTGAATGGGTATGTTCGTTTTGTTTGTCGGTATTATTGCAGGAAAAAGATAAAATAATAAATACTGGAACTGGCAGTTGGGTTGGTTGAAACATAAAAGTTTAGAGTGAGATCCAATCAGGGCGGGATTTCCATAAGATTACCGTTAACTTGTTGCATTGCCGTATTCCAGGATTTGTTGCTGGTCTTTCCTGTGACTAAAATGAAATGGTGACGCCCAGGCAGACAGTGATTTGCAGTTCATGTTCAAATGCCCAGCCCTAACTTTTGCATTGTCGGACGCAGATCTATTGAGTTTTGAAATCGGTAGAAAGCCTGGTCATTTTTTCTTCAGCGCTTCAATTTCTCTCTGAAGAGTTAATAAAATTGCTTGAATATTAGCTAAGGCTTCCGACTCCTTTTTTTCAACTACCTGGTCATTTTGAGTATCATCCTGTATTTCATCAACATCTTTTTGAATCTCATCAATGTCCTCTTCAATTTCTTCGATGTCTTCCTGAATTTCTCCTACATCCTCCTGTATAATTTCTATAACCTGACTATTTTTATTAATAGTCATTTGTATGAAAATGGATAGATAAATTGCTTCAAGAGAAACAAGCGTTGTAAGCACTAACAGCATTGGCTCAAAATGAACGATTCCCAAAAAAGAAAGTGCAAACGAAGCAACAAAAATTGCTGTATGTACTATTAATGACGCAGTGGACCCTATCCATTTTGTTGCAATGTCTGCGGTCTTTTCCAGTCGTATTTGTTTGCCATCTTTTAAAGTCATCTGGTTCTTATTAATATCGCAAAGTTAACACGCTATATTGACCTTACCACCAGAAATTGAAAAAGGGAAGCCGGATATATATAAAAGCCTGCAGATTCTTACGCGGCCTAAGATTTGCGCCCAACGTTCAGGGCCTGGAAGGCAGGGAATTTGAAACTCGTCCGCCGATTAAAAAACTAAAGTTGGAGATAAAAACTAAAGCCAGATTATTGATGTAAAGCTATAACTGAGGCGAACTACAACCGAAGATGACAACGTCAAGCCTTGCTGTTACCAAACCCCATGTTAGCCGTTTGTTGTTTCTCACTCTAATTCTGCACAGTTAAAATTATGAATTTTTAGCAAGTTTAATTTTAGCAAAATGATATTTTCTTCGCTGCCAATACGCAAAATTTTGTCGCTGTCTTCAAGATCGGAGTTCCATTTAGCATTTAGCAGTATGTTGTCGATATGCGGTTTAAGTTTCTCTATCTGTATTTTAGTTTTGACAGATGTTTTGAAAACGTAAATCATTTTTGTGATAAAGTTGTCAACAGATTTTCCGGGTTTTTCATTGTCATAGTAAATCCTATTTGGAAACCGTCCATCATCTTCTTCAGGTGGGCAAGGGATTCATTTTTAATAAATACTGACTTTTGTTGTTCCGTTTTGTTCGCTGAAATTCAAATCCCATTCAGAACCGGGTAATTCAGGATTTTCATCTTTGTCTGCAAAAGCATTCGACATTTTGAAATTGGTTTTTGGCTAATGGAAGTATATTTCTGATTTAGACCAACGCTCTTGTCCTTCGGGGCTTACCATAGCATAAAGTCTTCGCCCACCAACTTCAAAATTCATAAATTCTGTTTTTGATACCCGGGGTTCAGGAGTATGCCATTGGTCAAGAATTTCCAGTTTTGTAAATGCGTCCCAAACCAAAACAAGCTCGGCTGCAGATTCCCCGTTTATGTATACCGTTTTTGTTGTTTTGTCAACGGTAAAATCAAATAGCAAGTCATTTTCATTTTTTCTGTTTCTTAATTGTTGTTAATAAATTATCCAATTGATTAAATCGGCTTTCCCAAATTCTTCTAAACTGTTCGAGCCATCTGTCTATTTCTTTCATTTTGTCTATTTCAAGTTTGTAGTAAATCTCACGTCCCTGTTGTTCCTGTTTAATAATTTCACATTCTGAAAGTATTCTTAGATGTTTGGATACTGCTTGCCTGCTAGTATCAAAATGTTCGGCAAGTGCATTAGGGGTCATTGCCTGTAATGCAATAAGTACAATAATTGCTCTTCGTGTTGGGTCTGCTATTGCTTGAAAAATGTCTCTTCTCATTTTTTGTAATAATTTATATGAAGCTAATCGGTTGCAAATATATGCGCAACGTTTCGGTTTCGCATATTTTTGTGCAAGGTTTTTTATTTTTTTCAAAACTTTTTCAAAATTTCCGCGTAGTGCCTATCGGTAGGCTGTTCGGTTTAATTCTGGCCAACGTTTTACATAGGCGCTCCTAAAAACTAATCTATTACGAAACAGCAACAAAATAATCCTGCCTTACGCTGCTGTGTCGTTATTGCAACATTTGTGCTGGCGGGGTTTTCGCTTACATAATCTACTAAGTAAAGAATATATCGCAACCAGGCCCCGACGTCTCAAAGAGCCACAATCACTATATGATGTTTTCCTGTAAATTCAGATAGAAGTTACAGGTCGGGTATTTCGCCTGAGCATTTTCTGCAAATAGAAATTATCCTGGTGAAAACCTGTCCTGAATAAATATTTGTTTGACTTTGGGATAGTACGTTCGTTTAGCCTTTCCGCAATGCATATACGGGCTGCAATTGTTTTTTCAATGATGTTGGTGTATCAATGAATTGTTGGCTGGAATGTATTTTTCATTTTGTCATCTGTCATTCAAAGTTGGTGGAGGAGTAATACCGCACATTCTCAAATACACAACCATTTGTCCATAATGCTCATTTGCATGTGTTAACGCATAAAATTCAAGGTCAAGCCCTGGTAAATTTCTTCCGCGAAACTCAATCATATCCATTGCATTCTTTTCATTGAGTGTTGAGATTGCTTTGCGTCCTATAGCAAACGATTCTTTTAAATATTTCAAGATGTCAGTTTTTGTACTGATAGATTTAGGTCCATTTACATCAGTAATGTCAGCTCTTACCGGGTCGCCTGTTACAGCACTCCATATGAGGATATTGTCTGTTGCCAAATGCATGATTTGTCCAGCGAAAGTTCTGACACTTTTAAAATTACTGCCCTTGATTTTGAGATTGTCAGGAGTAAAATTAAATTTGTTTTCAGGCATTGCTTCAGCGGTTGTCACAATATCATTTTCAATTTTATTGAATTGTCTTTCAATTGCTATTGAAAACGCGGGAGGTTGTTGTCCCACACTAATGTTAACAAAGGAAAGTAATAAAATGACTGAAATACCTATTGCATTGGTTTTAGATGTCATGGTATATAAATTTATTACTCAAATAATCATTTATGAAAATACTTTTTTGCCGGTAATTCGCACTGCCGGAGTTGGCTGTCAGCAGTCTTTTGGGTGCGATAGCGAAAATTAGGCTTTCATTTTTGTCACTTTATACACCTTGCCGGTCTTGTCATAGGTTGTCCAGTTACCGACTTGTTTTCCATTGTCGAAGTGTCCTGATCTCATTATTACTCCGCCTTTACGATACCACTCAAAGTATCCATGAGGTTGTCCATTTAAAGTTTGCCCCTTACCCCATACACTACCATCATTATGATATTTGATGTAAACCTCTAAGTCCGTCTTTAGTGTTTTACTTGTTGTTTTTTTGAGGGTGTCTTTTCTGGCGAACGAAAGGCCTTTTTCTTCCAATGCTTCCCGCAATTTGGGTATTGAGCCCGCACCCACTCCATGCAAATCCAGGATATCCTTTTCGGAATACCCTGAAAGCTGATTTAAAGTCTTTATCCCCTGCCTTTCCAACGCCCTTTTCGCTGGCGCGCTTAGGTTAAATAACAATTCGACACTTTTGTTTTTTTCTTTCATTGCGGTATTATTTTGTTAAGAAACGATATTGATTTTACTCCTGCTCTATGACATTGCTGCCAATGCATTGGCCACTGGCATTTTTCTTTAGCAATTGGAAATCCGGTCCATTCCTTTATACACTCCTGATTTAATCATTTTGCCATAACCATCTTCG
The DNA here is from genome assembly GCA_040007015.1 of Ferruginibacter sp. Classification (GTDB taxonomy): domain Bacteria; phylum Bacteroidota; class Bacteroidia; order Chitinophagales; family Chitinophagaceae; genus Ferruginibacter. The sequence continues at coordinate 17,237 of JBDTVX010000018.1, forward strand.
GGAAGAAAGTCCAAATACGAAAGTGCAATTTGATACTGTTCTTTTGCAGAATGGAAGTCTTTTAGATCTTCATGACATTTGGCAATATTCAGGTATAATGAAGGGTAATAAGTTTTTATAGCATCATCTTTTATTTTTAACGCAAACTTTAATGCTGTTTGGTCCCATTTTAATTTTTCTTTTAAGGTCTCCTGGTGTCTTGCAACGTAATGGGCTGAAGTAAATCTTTCAAAATCATTTGTTGCCTCAACCCATGCCTTTAAAAACAAAGCCGCGGCAGTCTTAGTATCGCCTTCAGCCTCGCAACTCATACCTTTGGCACACAGTTGAACAATATTATTTTCTGGATCAAAATTCATGGTTGTCTGATTATTTATTAGGTTCTGGAAACCGTATAGCAGCCAACGTTCTGCATTGCCGGAGTACGGGAATTAGTATTCGGTCTGCCTGGAACCGGTTATGAATGAAAACCTGATGATGAAGGTAACAACAAAATGCTAAATAGTACATGTCTGGCCCCATATCAGGCACAATAGAATTGCAAATGCCGGAGATAACTTCCCTCTGCCCGTATTTGGGCAAACCTGTTGATTAAATCAAATGGAAAAATCATCAAGATTCAATATGCCGATTTGCTTTTTGCAGAAACACATGTCAATTATATAAAAATAGTTTCCTCAAATACTTCTATAGTTGCTAATATGACCTTCACAAATTTTGAAGACCTTCTTCCTAAAAAAACCTTCATTCGTGTCCATCGTTCGTTCATCATTCATAAATCTAAAATATCCCATATTGAAGGCAATGGGGTATTCATTGATAAACGCGAAATAACAATAATTGGCAGCAATTACAAAGAAAGCTTCTTCAAAAGCCTGGGATTGTAGTCAATCCATATTGCCTTTCGGGCAATGGTTTATTGTTGAAATGGTTGTGCGAAGTTATTTTGGACTCACAATTAACCAGGTTAAAAGTCCTCCAGCAATTGCATAAATTCCAATAATTTTATATGGCATGGGCTTACAAAATCTTCTACCATAGAAAAACAATTGTCTCCTGTGGGTCTCGCAGACGCTTCACCGGGAATAATCGCACATTACGAGATTTTACACATTAAATGCCGGCAGCCTGAATAAATTGTTCATCCAATTAATTTGTTTCCTTATACCATTTTACAATCGGGTCGATCCACTCTTTGTATCCTTTATTAATGAAACCATGACTCAGGCCCGTATGAAGGATGATCTCTTTATAACTTTTAATTCGTTTTCGCCCCTCAAAAATTCCGGAACAGGTACCATGCGGATCGCTTGATTCAATAATTGAAAGAAAATGCCCATATAGTTCAACCTGCTCATAATCTTTATAACTTTCCGGCCAACAGGCACCCATCACCACATATTTTATTTCATTATTTTTCATCTTTGCAGATACATTTATTGCAATGACCGATCCGGCAGAGGCGCCAACAACCAGGATATTTTCAGGGTTTACTTTTGCTTTGAATAAAGTATCAATTTGTTCTGAGATCTTAGCTACATATCCGGTATCCTCAATTCCTTCTTTCCTGTTTTCACTAATAATATTAAATCCCCGGCCCCGCAAAGAATCCAGTATATTAAGATATTCATATGGTCCCCACTCGGGCATAGATTGATTGATGGCATTATTCCCGCGTACCGTTACTACACCGCCATGCAGGTAAAATAAAAATTTTTCAGATGGTAATATTTTTTTGGGAACGAAAGATGAAATGGATTGCCCGGTTGCTACTGAATTAAGCAATAAAATAATACCCGGCACCACACTATAAAGAGATTTTATCACTTTTATTTTTTATTAGGTTCCATGCAATTATTATGGAGAATTTTTTTTGGGGTACCACCACCTGTTGTTCTTTTTTGTTACTTATTTTCGCCAAGTTCTTTTAACCTGTTCCTTGCTTCTTCATTTCCCGGGTAAAGGGCCAACGCCTTTTTATAATAAATGGTGGCATCTGTTTTTCGGTTCAATGCCAGGTAAATGTTACCCATTGTTACCATTACCAAATCACGACCAGGAAATTCGGCTGCATTATTTTCAGCAATGATCCTGGCATCCTCATATCTTTTCAGCGTTTGCAATTGTTCGGCAATAAAATTCATAGAGATCCAGTCAATATGGTAATGGGCCGAATCTGCTTTCATTAATTTATACCCATCAATCGCTTTCATCGCGCCCTTCCCCGCTATCAGTTTTTCCATTGCCTTATGAACTGGTTGTTTCAAATGAACCGGTTTATCGTATAATACTTTTGCCAAATCGCCCGTGATTCCAAAAAAATCAGTGGGAGAGCTGTTACAGAGAATAATTATTAAACTGTTTGTCGACGGAATGCGAACCAAAAAAGATAAAAAACCATCCGTCATTCCCAAATGAAAATTTGATGCCACGCTGTCTGCAGGGCCATACTTAAAATATTTATTGAACCAGCCAAAGCCATATTGTGCCGGTTTTATCCCCGGCGTAAACATTTCAATGGTGAGTTCTTTATTTAGCAGCTCATTGTTGCTGAGGGCTAAATTAAACTTATACATGTCTTCAACGGTTGAATATAAATCGCCTGTTCCCATCGTATTGGATTGGTCACGAAAATCTGAACTCGTATAACCGCCCAATCCATAATCATACCCGGTGGCCCTTTTATTTACCACCTGGGTATGATAATAAGAACCTGAACTGTTCATGCCAAGCTTGTCAAAAATATCGTCCTTCATTAATTGAGCGTAAGATTTATGGGTAACTTTTTCCATAATGTAGCCAAGCGTGAAATACCCCCAACTGCTGTAATAGAAACCGGTTCCCGGTTCAAAGGCCAAAGCAGAATCCATATATATCTTTACATATTCTTCTCTTGTAAAATTCTGGCGGCTGATCCTTGGAAAAAAGTCTTTTACGATATCGTAGTTGGGCATCCCCGATGTATGGCTCAGCAGTTGCCGGATAGTGATTTTGCCGGCGGGTTTACCGGAAAATTCCGGAAGGTAATCTGAAATTGTTTTATTGAGATGGATCAATCCTTTCTGAACCTGTATCAGCATCAGCGCAGCTGTAAGAGGTTTTGAAACAGAACCGATCATGAATTTTGTGTCAGTCGCATTAGGGATATTCCATTCCCTGTTGGCCATTCCAAAAGCAGCTTTGTAAATCACCCTGCCATTCTCAGCAACCAAAACACTTCCATCGAACATGTTATAGTTGTGGTATGCCTTCATTATTTCGTCTAGTTTGACTTTTTTGCTTTGCGCTGCAATTGAGTTTGTTACTAAGGCAAACAAGCAGATAAAAATCGAATATGACCTCATGTTGTTAAGTGTTAAAAAAAATATGTTCTAACGCTAATACAATTGCGCAAGATTTTACAAATTCATTGGCTGAAGTGTTTTATTTATTATAATTCAGTTATTACTTCAACCGGAATGTTTTAACCAGTCACGAATTTATATAATCATTTTCAGGTGTAGTTTTTTTTGTTGGAATTCACTTGACCTGCTTTTTATTCCTGCTACACATTCGCTTAATCCTATTGTTATAGCCTGTTTGCTTCATACCAAATTTAATTGCCTAACCGGGGCCGGAAAGCTCAACGGGGAAATGCTTATTTTCGTAATTGTCAACCAATCCGCAATGCACTATCAGGCGTTCGTTGTTTGCGAGCTAATTAATGCGTCAAGATTTTCTAATCCAGCGGTGAATCCTTCTTTAAAGCCCATTTCAATTATCTTTTCCAGATCGGCAGGTTTATCAAACGTTATTTCGATAGATACCATGGTGGAGCCTGATGTTTCGCTAAATTCATTGGCCCAAAACGAACCTGGAAAAGATTGGTCAACATTTCCATTTTCATCACAAAATGCGCTAAACGCTGAATAACTTTTTAAAGGTGTGATGGATTTATAGTCGGCCCGGCTCCAATGTTTTGTTCCGTCTGGCCCTATCATGGAATATAGCCAATAGCCACCTTCTCTGAAATTCATTGTTTTGGTTTCAGCTTTCCAGGGTTTTGGAGCCCACCATTGGTCAAGCAACTCACTTTTTGTCCAGGCGGCCCATACTTTTGAAACCGGGGCTGCAAATTCTCTTTCTACTTTAATTTTTTTGTTTTCCTTGTCAATAGAAAAATTCATTAAAAGATTACTTTTCATTTTTTGAGATTTTTAAGTTAATAATACCTGGTTAAGTTGATTAAACGGTCTTCCCAATACTGATTGATTATTTCCAGCCATTTGTCAATTTCTTTCATTTTTGCCCGGTTAAAATGATAATAAATTTCCCTGCAAGTCTTTTCCTGTTTCAGCAACCTGCAATCCGTAGGGAATTTAAGGTGTATGAATACAGCCTGCCGGGTTGAATGCAAATGTTCGGCCAAAGCATCTGGAGTCATTGCCCGGGGTTGCAATCAGGATATAAATTGCTCTTCCTGTAGTGTCGGCGATGGCTTGAAAAACGTCTCTTTTCATCTGAGTAAACTAAATAATGCAACTATCCGGTTGCAAATATATATGCAATTAATTGGTTGCGCAAATTTTTTTTAGATCCCGGGTAAATTTTTTATCAATCAGACATTTATATCGCTAAAGAATCGGGACATGAATCATTCGGTCCGGTAAAAGTGGTATTTTCTTTGGGAACATTCCATCTAATCCTATATTTGATATTTTAAAAACCCATTTATGATTGCAAAATATTTATGGATAGCCGGATCATTACCGTTTATTGTATTGGGAACAATCCATTTGTGGTATACTTTTTTTACAAATAAATTTTCTTCAGGAGATCCGGGTGTGGATGAAGCGATGAAAAGGACTACCCCGGTTCTTACAAAACAAATAACCATGTGGAAAGCCTGGATAGGCTTTAATGCCAGCCATAGTTCCGGAGCAATTTATATCGGGGTCATCAATTTAATTTTAGCCATTCGATACTTCGCTGTTTTACAGGATCCTGTGTTTCTCCTGTTGAATATCGTTACCGTTTTGTTTTACCTCTGGCTTGCAAAAAAATATTGGTTTTCCATTCCGTTCAATGGTATATTGATTGCCGCATGTTGTTTTATTTTTTCTGCTATTTTAATTCTTTATAATTAAAATAGCAGCAGCATGGTTGTTCAAATGATCGCTACACTAATTATTTCCATACGCTTTATCTAAAAACAAATACCGGGCATCATTCTTTGCTTTTTCAGCTTTTGATTGCACATCAATGTTCATTACATCGGGGTCCGGTGCGGTCTTTGCGGCAGCGGGCCAGTTGGGAAGGTCTTTACCATTGGGGTTACCGTTTTTAACAAAATTTGCGAAGTAATTCAACATCGTTGCTGAAACTTTGTAGTCATCTTCGGTCCAGGCAAAATCTTTTACCAGGTATAAATTACCCATGCAGTACTCAATTTCGCTGGCATGCGCTGCACCAATGGGGGCAGGCATTTTTAATGTATTCGGATCTTTTTTAACGGTGCCGCCTGCTAAACCCGCTGCAAGGTTATTATCTGCCAGCGGCGGCCTTATCCTGGAAAATAAATACCTGTACACCGGCTGGTTACTATGCTTTCTTTGGAGGTCAAACCACTTCCAGGTACTGTAAACGATAAACCTGTCGGCAGCCAAAGCGGTAGCAGAGGCTTCAATTTCGTTTACAGAACCATGCTGGTATAATTTCAATACTTCTTCATAATCTTTTGGATAGGCTTCCTTCACCTTCTTTATATAGTTTTCGTCTGTGAAAGTTTGACCCTGCATAAATGCGATGCCCGGAATTTCAGCAGAGTTCCACCCCAGCAATAAAGGCACCATCGCCTGTTCGCCTGCCTTAAAAATTTCAGGGATTGATTTTGTATAAAAATAATTGTCGATCACGGTAGGAAAGCCAAATCTTTTTGATTCGTTGTAAAGATCAAATATTTCCAGGGTGCTCATGGCCCTTAGCTGTTTCAGGCCTGGTGTACCCGCTTTCGTTGCAAAGTCGAGCCCGGTTTTTTCAGCTTCTGCCAATGGCACCGGCGACAGGGTAGGGTTGATACCCGCGCCACTTTCGCCAATAGCGCCGGCAAAAAGGCCCTTTGATAAAGGAGAAGCCATTTGCGCGCTTACAGAAATAGAACCTGCAGATTCGCCTGCTATCGTAACTTTTGACGGGTCGCCGCCAAATGCCGCAATGTTTTTCTGTACCCATTTTAATGCTGCGTTCTGGTCAAGCAAACCATAATTGCCCGAAGCCTTATGCGGTGATTCCGCACTTAGTTCGGGATGCGCAAAGAAGCCAAAAATATTTAACCGGTAGTTTACCGTAACCGCAACAATTCCTTTCTTCGCCATGCTTGCTCCGTCATACCTTGGTTCAGACGCATCGCCTGCAACAAACCCGCCGCCATAGAAATATACCAATACCGGCAGTCCTTTTGCATTGTGTTTTGCAGGTGTCCACACATTGAGGTAAAGGCAGTCTTCGCTTAATCCATCGGATCTTGAATTCATGTCGCCAAACACAATGCCCTGCACAGGCCGGGGGCTGAATTTTTTTGTTTGAAGAACACCCTGCCAGTTATCCGGTGGTTGTGGCGCCGCCCATCTAAGATCGCCCACAGGTGGCTTTGCAAAGGGTACACCAAAGTAAAGCTGCAAACCAGATTTAGTATCATAATTACCTTCTATTATACCATTTTCAATTTTTGCCTGTACCGGAAACCCGTATTGGGTTTGGCCTGTGGCGGTAAACAATATCAAAGAAGAGGCTAACAATAGTTTGTATTTTTTCATATTCGTTTTATTATCATTCTTTTCGTGAAGCAATATTAGAAATTTTTTTTTATTGCAGGTCAGTTATTTTCGTTCAGGAGTTTAATGGGAGTAGCTGTGCATGATCTGGATGCCCCTGCCAATGTTTAGCCTGCTGGTTACATGCAAAAAATATAGCTTTTATTTTTTTATTTATAACTTGTAAAACAGATGCTTATTCGTAAATTGAAGTTGTGCTGTTATTTGTTTATAAACGAGCGTGTCACGGTAACCAAAGATGGTCATTAAAAATCCGGAAGCTATCGGAGATGCATCATGCATTGGTGTTATGAGATTGCCATAAGAAAAGAGCGAAATTTATTATCTTTCCCTAATTAAAAATCTTTTGTCATGGATACAACAACTTTTGATAAATACCTGCAGGAAAGGTATTATGATCAAATGAAATATTACGAGAGTGCTTCTTTAAAAAATCAAAAAAAGTACAGGCTGTTCCAGTGGATATTAATTATCCTATCTGCATTAGCCCCTGTTCTTGCAGCGTTAAATGCCATAAACCCGGGCACAGACAAAACGGTTACTGTAATCAGCAGTGTTACCGTTGTGATAATTTCAAGCATTGTTGCTATTTTAACAACCGGGTTAAAAACATTTAATTACCTGGAGTTATGGGTCAACTACCGTTCGACGTATGAAAAATTAAAACCTGAGATATATTATTACAATTTTAATATCGGTCCATACGGAGCACCCGATATTGACAAAGAATCTCTTTTTGTTACGCGTGTAGAAGCCATGCTTGATGCGGAACACAGTCAATGGCCCCCGGCAACAAAATCACAGGAAAACCAGGATAGGTCAACAGAAACGAATCATGTCACCTCTTCCCAAAGAACAATAGCCCGTAATGATGCCGCTGGTGGAGCAACTGTATCAGGAACTACACATGAATAGTAGCCTGTTAATTGCTTATTAAAAATAGGGGGAAGGGTGCGTTCCAAATTTAAGCCTTTGAATAATATTGTTTTCCCGGAACAAGTGCATGATTTACCAGGTACCTCCGGTTACCAATTGCTTATAAGATGACAATTTCGTTCAGACTTCCGAAGTTTTTAAAACTACGGAGGCCTCGAACAGGAAAGCTGGAAGCCTAACGGGCGGATGGAAATAATAATGGATAATAGATAAAAACAATTACATGAAATATCCCCGGCTTCTTTCCAGCGGTGCCAACAATAAAGTGATTGCTCTTACCGAAGAGACCGTAGCAAAGCTATTTACAGGCGATACCAGGTCGGATATCGGTTCTGAAGCTGAAAAAATGAAATATGCGAATACTGTAAATGGCCTGGTGAGTAAGTTCCTGCGACTTGATTATAATGATTCCCTCCAAGCTGAAATGCTAATAATGGAGCGCATCTATCCTTTTGATTACAGGGCGCATGAAATAGAAAAACGAGCGCTATGGCTCGATGTTTTTTTAGATGAAATGCAACAACTGCACAGGGCAGGGTTTGTACACCGGGATATCAGGAGGCCGTCTGATATAACAGGACAGCCTTTCGATAACATTTTGCTTACCAATGAAGGTATCCGTTTAATAGACGTAGGTATTTCGGCCCTGATGTCGCAGGTAGGCGAAAAGCTTTTCAATAAATACGTTGAAATTGAATTGGCAGAATTGGTAGAATTTAAGAACTATTTTTTATCGCGGTAAAAAAAATAATTGGAAATAAATAAGTTGTTATGAAAATTCCGCAGAAACATAACACTTCATTTAACCGGGGAATATCCGTCACTTTCAAGCCGCATATTATTTTTTGTAACAAACGTACTACAGCAAACCAGGCTGCTCATCTACAGACTTGCAGGTTTATAAAACATTACTTTGTGAATGTATAATATCTGCTTAAAAAAATCTTACTACTAAAAGATTAAACGGGCCGCAAGAGATATTTTATGAGTAGCCATCATTTAAAAAATTGCTCGTTCGCGATGTTAAAAAATATAACTCAACAAATAAAAACAGCAGCAGATCTGTCATTGCCTTTACGCATAGGGCCCGCAAATTTTATAAATACTTTTCCAGCGATAAACAGCTTTGAACGATTAGAGGATCCCGGCTACATAAACCCCGGTGAAAAGGGAGCGGCGATGCATCTTACCAATGTTGCCCATGATCTTAAAGAAAGAAAAAATGCGGCCGAAGAAATTTTATTGAGTGAGCAAAGATTTAAATCACTGATACAAAATAGCAGGGAACTGATTGCAATCCTGGATCCGCAGGGAAATTATACCTATGTAAATCCAACATCAAGGAATGTATTAGGCTACGAACCTGAATTCTTAATCGGGAAAAATACTTTTGAATTTATTCATGAGGATGACGTGCCAAAAATGCTGGAATGTTTATCGGCATTAGCGACCCAAAAGTTTGTTGAATCGCCCCTGTTTCGCTTTAGAAATATTTCAGGAGAATGGCCAAGCTCATGATGTTGGATATACCCCCGAACAAATCGGCATAGTTGTGCTTCTTTGGCTTCGCCACCCCGCGCAACCTTCATAAAGTTGTCGATAGCCTTCTTCCACGCAAGGTAAGGAGC
>JBDTVX010000019.1:0-26344 GCA_040007015.1 Ferruginibacter sp.
AAAAGTATCAAAAAGGTTTGGTTGTATCATAGCAATCACTCACTTGTACGGCATATCATTGTGGATCTTCTTCCGCGTTACAGGTGGAAAATGTCATCTATTTTTTTGATTGGTATTTGTTCAATAGGAAAAGTGTGAATGCTTAACTTCGTTCCAGAAAAAAGTTTGCGGCAATAAAAAAATAACTTCAAAATGAACTTTCCTTTTACAAAAGAAATTACGCTGGAAAATTCCGCTGCCTTGCTGCGGCCTTTACTTATTTCAGACATAAATAATTTATTAAAAATTGCAACGGAAGACAAAAAGCTCCTTCAATTTTCTCCCGCACCAATACACACTGAAAAATTATTAACCACCTACATCGAAATGGCCGTTGATGACAGGCTAAATAAATTACGCTTTCCTTTTATCATCTTCGATAAAAAAACAAACAATCATGCGGGAAGCACCAGCTTTTTAAATATATCAAACGCCGATAAAAGACTTGAAATAGGTTCAACCTGGATTGGTAATCAATTTCAGAAAACAGGATTAAACCGTTGTTGTAAATATTTATTATTATGTTTTGCATTCGGGGAGCTTGGCGCAGAACGGGTTGAATTTAAAACAGACGAAAGGAACCAGGCTTCCAGGAGTGCAATAGAAAAAATTGGCGGACAATTTGAAGGCATCCTGAGAAGCCATACCGTTATGAGTGACGGGTTCAGGCGAAACACCGTTTATTACAGCATTTTGAAAAGTGAATGGGCAAACTTAAAACCGGGTTTTATACAGGCACGCTGAAGAAATTTACTACCGGCAATAGTCTATCGGTTAAGGCTTTAGCACGTTGAAGTCATTATAATAGATTAAAAGGTATTAAAAACTTATACATTTAATAATCAATCATTTTTTTATTATGGCAAAAGAAAATAAAATCAGCTTTACAACCACCATATTACAGGTTGGCAATAATACGGGTATTTGTGTTCCTGATGAAATAGTTGAAAAACTGGGATCAGGTAAAAAACCGCCCGTAAAAGTTACGGTGAACAATTATACTTATCAAAATACCATTGCCACAATGGGTGGCAAGTTTATGATAAGCGTAAGTGCAGATATCCGAAATAAAGCATCGGTAAAAGGTGGCGACAAAGTAACCGTTTATTTAGAATTAGACACTGAGCCAAGAGTAGTATCGCTTCCACCCGATTTCAAAAAAGCGCTGGAAAAAAATGTTACCGCCAGGAAATTCTTTGAAACATTATCCAACAGTAATAAAAAGAAATATACATTACCCATAGCAGATGCAAAAACAGATGAAACCCGGAACAGGCGCATTGAAAAAGCGGTTAGTGATTTAAGCGAAGGTAAAAAGTAAACAGGAGAAGGCTGGATATTATTACTTTAATTAAACAATTGGATAATGACAGAAAACGTATTTATGATCCTGTAACTCACTTAACAGACACCCGGATAAACAGGATCGGTATCCACAAAAAATATGGCCCGTTAAATATTATTCAATGGACAGAGTTTTTTCTTTTGCACGAGGCGCATCATATTTTTACAATTTTTCAGCTTGCACACGATACAGAATTGTAATAAGTTTGCAGCAAAGCACAGCAGGATTACGGGTTTTAAAAATTTCGTAAGACGTGAAAAACTGGTGCGCACATTGATAACAAAATAATTATTTTAAAATGGAAAAAATATATAAGCCAACCGGGGATTATCCTTCTTTCTACCGGCCGTACATGGATGGTGTGCCAAATGACGGAGAACTTATCCGTCATTTAAAGGATATTCAAATTGAAACGGAAAAACTCATTGCAGGTCTTTCAGAAGAAAAGCTTCATTACAGTTATAGCATAGGAAAATGGACCATTAAAGATATACTCGTTCATCTTTCAGACTGTGAAAGGATAATTATTTACAGGGCCATGAGAATAGCCAGGGCAGACAAAACCGAATTACCTGGTTTTGACGAGGATCTTTTCGCCGCAAATGCCAATGCCAATAAAAGGAAGGTTAATGATATGATAAAAGAACTATCGGCTTTTCGCGCAGCCACAGTGGTTTTTATTGAAACCCTCGATGAAGCATCTTTAGACAGAACGGGTACGGCAAATGGCTATCCCTTGTCAGCAAGATTATTAGTGAACCATATCTACGGCCATCATCGGCACCATCTTAATATTATCAGGGAAAGATATCTTTAGCATGATCGCCAAAGCAGTTTGCCCAGGCACATCATCATCAACAAATCATTGGCCACTTTTATTTGTTACAGATGAAAACGAGCTTTTGTCGAAAAGCTTTAATATCGCCGGCAACAAAGCCCCCAACGACGTAACAATTGTTATTAATCTTTTTGAGGCCTCTTCCTGTGATAAGAAAATAAAAATTGCAACAACAAGGAGTATTATATAAAACACAGTTCGCATGGTGGCCCATGAACCTTTGCTCTGCTTGCTCAAAGCTTTGATCGTTTCGGATTTTTCCTTGGTCAAAAGAAAGTTTCTAAAGCTGATAGTCATTAAATGGAAATTATCCTGATGTTTTATCAACAGGCCTTTTTGGTATAGCTGAAGCAAAATGATAACCTTTTTATGGTTGGTAAAGCCATCTAATGCAAAATCGTACAAAGCATACTTTTCTTCATCGGTACAATCTTTCCATATGCGCTCATACACAGGTATAAGCGCCACGTGTATTTTCAATATGCATTCGTCATTTTTAACCAATAATTGATTTTCAATTTCTCTTATCGCCGCGAAACTTTCGGGTGCAAAAGGCAGGCAGAAAGTTTTATTTAAATCATCCCGGTTTATATAATTAAACTTCTCCGTTAACCAGGTTGTTTCCTGGCTTTTATTATCCCCAAAGTATCCTACCAGGAATATTCTTCTGGCAACGGAATTAATAATTTTATAAAACAAAAAGACAAGAATGATAATCACGAGGATTAATAAGATATACGGCTCATGGGTAATATCCTGGAAAAGATAGAAATAAGGAAGTTCCCCGCCCAAAACTAGAGAAGCAGGATTTCTGCGATCTGAAAGATTTTTATAATACAGGAAAAGAGAATCCACTTCTTTACCAGGTAGCGAATCGCTTGTTATTTTATGCCGGGCCTGTTTCCAATAGTAAAATTTGCGGTGACTTACATTGTCATAAAACTCATCGTGATCAGGAGGAAGAAACAGGAACTGCGTAAGCGTTTTATAAAAAGGAGAGCAGGCAATCACGCAGGTATCTTCAAAAGGAGTGGTTCTATCCGGAGCATGGCTTTCGGAGGCTGATCCGGTTGCAGGACTGAAATATATTTGACCGGTATCTACCCTGAGGCCCCCTAAATACAATCCTTTTTCAGGACTGAATTTTAAACTATCTATAAACGAAGCCGCTATTTTGGGAAATATATCAAGCTTTGTTTTCCAAAATTTTTGATTTACGCCGGCTCTTCTTTCCTGCATCTTTTTTGCCAGCCCGATCTGGAATGTTTGAAAGTGCAGGATTCTTTCTTCATTCAGTGCATACCTGGTAAGTGTTACCGAAGGTATAACGCTTACGGCCAATACTCCCAGCATAAGTGAAAATATATAAGGAGTTAAATAATGCATCCGAAAATTCTTCGGCTTAAACCGTCTACCGCAATTTCTAAAATAGTCAATATTAATGAATGCAATAAAACACATCACAAAAGGCAATAGCGCAATTAGAACCCAAATCCTGAATTTCACTTCACCCGTTCCTGAACAAAACTTATTATAAATAAGTACATCCTGCAGTAACCTGAAAATCAAAATGGATAACGTATACATTAACAGGATGTACCTGGCCTGTTTCCAAAATGGAATGAGTTGTTTTTTACCAATCCATAGCATGCTGACCTTTTTATGGCTTTCCGTTTCCTGATCTATCTCTCCATCATTCCCCGATTGCTGATCCTGCTCTTTGCCGGAGCTTATCAAATTTTTTGTTTTTTTAACTATATAAAATCCTGTTACCGAAAACAATGGCAATAATAATGCATAGTTTAACATGTATAACTGATCCTGAACCGGGGATAGAAAAACAGAAAATAACAATACAAGCAGCATGAATGTAATTTGTAATATGCAATTTCTTATGTAAAAATCCTTTCTTTCAAAAGAAGGTTTAAGCCAACCCAGTGTTTCGGGTGTAAAAAGCAATTTTGTTATCCTTTTCTCCGTCATCATAATACAATAAGAAAACAGGGAAACAAATAAAAGCAGTAAACTCATACCCAGGAATACAAAGGCACCAATGTGAAATATAAATAAATACTCAGGCCTTTTATTATAGTAGGTAACAAGGTAATAAGGCAAGTTGCCAAAGGGCCTTATAATCATTTTTACCGGTTCATCATACAGTTGAATATTATCTATAAATGCGCTGTCTTTATGCGAAATTGCATTTAGCAAAAATTGGTTATTGCCGGTTTCCTCCAATAAATTTCCCTGTAAACATCTTGCAGTGTCCGAATGAAAGACTATCTCCCCCTTCTGATCTATCAAACAATAGCTAAAGCCCGGAGGTATCACCGTATTGTATACAGAATACATCCTGCTTGAAATACCGGTCGCGATACTTGTCTTTCCCTGCCTGATTTGTACACTGCTGGGTATTACTACATTAAGTGTGTATTCGGCGGTTAACTTAGACAGTGTGGCCTGGAAAGTAAAAGTATCCTTTGAATCTGAATTAGGGCAAATGTATCCTAACTGGTATTTGATGTCTTTAAAATACTGTCTGTCCTTTAAATTAAAATAGGAAGCAGGATCCTTTGTAAATCTCCAGGCTGCTATGTCTTTACCCAAATTATCTATCCAATGAATATTTTCTATGTTCTTGTAACGTGCGGGATAAAAAACTACATCTTTAATGCCTACGGCCCCGGGGGTTCTTATTCCCTTTATGCTATCTATTTCTTTCCTCAATTTATTTACTGTTTTTCCCAATTCATCCGATTCCCAGATTTTACCCGAAGGATGACTAATAATTGAATCATATTCATTTGCCTGGTCAATACATTCCCGGATCTCTTTATAGAAGTTAGCTTTTAATTCATTTTGCAAAGACGACAATACAGTGTTCGTAAACCTGTCAGGATAAAAATAAAGCCAGATTGAAGAAGCTAATAAAGTAATGATAAAAGGAATAATGAAAATGGAAGCAATCATAAATCGTACATCAGCAAGGCTGATATTTTCATGACTGCTTAACACAAATACTTTTAAAAATGGTAAACACAATAGCAGGAATACCAGTATAAACACTACTGTTATAAGAAAGTCAAGTGGGATATCCTGGGCCTGCCTGCTATAATTATTTGCCGAAATAATTCCTGCCAATACAAAAGTTTCATTTGGAGCGGCTTTCATTTGAAAAGGCATCAAGAACAGCTGGTATTTGATCCCCCCGATGTTAATCGGATTTAAGGCTCCACCTTGTATATTTTTATTTGGAAACAGGGAATCCATATTGATATTGGCAATATCAATACCGCAAGATTTATACAAAATAGCATCATATTTTTTGATATTTGCGGAATTCCTTTTGACCGTGTCTGATATTAATTTGACCAGCAAAACCGATTGAAAGGTATTGGCATGAATAGAGATCAGCGGTTCCAATATATCGCTCAATGCTTTTTCGGACCTGTCAGCCACATTTTTTCCGGTATCTATTAATTTGAAAATAATAGAATCGTGTTTAAAATCCTGTTCAGTGCGATATTTGGATAATGTGTCGGGGTTGCCGATGAAAGAGCTTTTGAAATTGGCATCGAAGTTTTTATCAAAGTCCTTTCTAAAAGGTACAGGCTTGTCGGCACATCTTTTATTGATATAAGAATTCCTGGAAACAGCGCCATAATTTTCAACCCTCGTGGAAAAATTACCGGTTATATCATGCAATATATTGAACATCCGCCCGTTAAAATCAGCCTGCTGATGAGGAAGATAAACAAGGTAATAGAATGCCATGAAAGTGCCTGATACCCCAAGTAGTAATACAATGGTGAACACCCTTCGGATTGCCGGAGATTTTAACCCTTTTTCATCCATACATTAAATTTGCTTTAACGGCCTTTTACAAATAAAAGTTATTGGTAAAAAATGCAGGCCTTAAGAACCTTTTTTACAAAGAAGTTTTTAAAAAAGAATGCACGATTTAATATTAGTCGTAAAAATTGGCAGTGAGGAAACCGCTCCTCATTATCTTCTGCGATTGAGTCATTGGTAGCTGATCAGATTTGCAAAACAAGGGGATATGAAATTGAATTGTGCCGGATGCGGAGAAAAATTCTATCCGTTAAAATAGCAGCTATATAGATTTATAAACTTTATACCAGTTTTCTTTCCACTGCCAGTCTTACCAGGCTGGCCGTGTTTTTTACACCAAGCTTGGCCAATAAGTTTTTCCGGTGGCTATCTACAGTGAACGGGCTTAAGAATATTTTTTCGGCAATTTGCGGATTGGTATAGCCTTCTGCAATTAATTGCAACACTTCTTTCTCCCTTGGGGTTAGTACGGGTAAATCGATCTTCGATGATTTTTGATATTCCTGTAAGGCTATTCCTACTTCACCGCTAAAAAAAATATTGCCTTCGTGCACAGAGTGTATCGCTTTTACGAGTTCTTCCCTGGATGAATTTTTTAAAATATATCCCGATGCCCCGTTTTCTACCATCTTTTTTATATACAATCCCTGGTTAAATGTGCTTAGGCCAAGTATCATAATGCCGGGATATTTTTCCTTCATCACCGCACACAATTCCACCCCATCCATACCCGGCATACTTATATCCATTAAAACCACATCTGCTGTGTTGTTTACAAAAAACCCAAGACATGATTGTGCATTCATCGCCTGACCCACCCACGCAATGTCTTTTTCATTTTGCAATAATGAATGGATCCCTTCAATAACAACAGGATGATCATCAACAATAAATACATGAATCATAATTATATATTGAATTCAATATTAATTAAAGTTCCTTTGCCTGCACCAGAATGAATATCCAGCCGGCCTTTCAGGTAATCTACCCTAGATCTTATACTCGTAATCCCCGCCCCCTTATTGTCTTTGAGCATCGCTGTATCAAACCCTCTTCCATTATCTTCCACTACCACATTTAACCGGTTGTTTTCTTTTACCAGCTGTACAAATACTTCTGTGGCTCCTGCATGCTTCATTATATTATTCAGCAACTCCTGTACGATGCGGTAAATGATAATTTCGATTGACCTTTCGGTACCCGAATCCATTCCGACAGACTGGTATTTTACCATCAGCAATTTTGTTGTGTTGATGGTATTGCAATACTCTTTCAATGCTTCATCCAGGCCAAACCGGGTTAGCATTTCCGGCATCATATTATGTGCAACCCTTCGAAGTTCCATGATAGAACCATCGATCATATCCAGTGATCGTTCAAACACTGCCATATTATCCGGGGTTACAATGAGCTTGTCTTTCATATTAGTTAAGGAGAATTTTACACCGGATAATAAACCACCCAATCCATCATGCAGATCTTTTGCCAGCCGGCTTCTCTCTTCTTCCTGTCCTTTTAACATGGAATCAACCGCCACTAACTGTTTGTCTTTTTCAAGCTCGCTTATGCGCTGCTGCTGCAGTTCTTCCTGTTGCTTTCCCAATTGCCGGCGGTTACGAAGATTACGATATACCAGGAAGCCAACAATCATGGAGGTGGCTAAAGTGGCCAATAAAAAATAATTGAGTGATGATTTTTGTTGGATGGATAACTCCTGCAACTCCTTCTCCTTTTGTAATTGTATAATTTGGTATTCCTTTATTTTAGTTTCATATTTTGTTTCCAATGCATTCACCTCTTTTAGCCTGGTTTCAATATTAAGACTGTCGTTGATCACATTATATTCCTTTAATCGTTTTAACGCTTCCGGCTGCCTGTTATTTTTTTCTTCCAGTTCACTCAAACTTTTTAATGAGTGTAGTTCTATCTGCAATACACCTAACTGTTTTGCCATTTCAATGGCTTTGGTAATTTCGCTTTTTGCCTTTGCATAATTACCAGCAATAGAATAAGCTTCACCTAATCTTTGGTGTGATGCCGCTACTTCAAACTGGCTGCCTGATCTTTCAAAACTTTGCAAAGCCTTTTCAAAATATTGAATAGCCTTGTTATTGTCATTATCCCTTCCGATCACCAATAATCCGAATAACGACCAGGTTCGCCCAAGAGATACATAATTTAATAAGGAATCGCATATTTTTTTTGACTCAAAAAGATATGCTTCCACACCCTCATAATCCTTTAATTCTATTTTTGCAGAAGCCAGTGTTATACAAGCCACACTTGTTTTTAACTGATCTTTCATTTTTTTGCAAAGCAAATAACAGGCTTGTGCATATTTTAACGCGTTTTTTTTATCAATCATTATAGCGTGTACACCTGAAAGATTATTATAGATCATCACCAGCAACCCGTCGTCATTTACCTCTTTGTATGTTTTTGCTGCCTCCAGGTAATAATTTACCGCTGTGGAATAGTCCTCCTGATAATACGCTATCACCCCAAAGCCTTGCTGGATACGGCCATATAATCTTCTATTCCTGGTATCCTTCTCCGTGGCCACCAATTCCAATGCGGCTGTGTAAAATTTCGTTCCTTCGGAGAAATCACTTTTCCCTACTGATAACCCGGCTGCCAAACTATATGACATAGCAAGACCATAATCAAATTGTAATTTTTTTGAAAGCTCAATCATCTGCAGGGAGTATTCCATTGCTTTTGGAGGATCGGTATATTGATATTTTGAAACAACCGTATTTAACAGGTTCACTTTACCTGTATCTGCAACTGACTTTTTCAAAGCGGTTAATAAACTATCCAATTGCTTGTCTTGAGCAGGTAAACTGACCAGGGGTAAAAAAACAATGATTGCCAGCGTGATATATTTTAATATTGATATCATGTTATTACAAAATTGAATAGCCCGCTAATCTGATAAAAATACACCCATAACTATAACTCAATGACTCTTTCAGAATCCGCTTAATCCATTAAATTATTTTTAGACAGCTCCTTAGCAAAGACCACTATCCCGGGGATGAAAAAATCAAAGGCATTGGGATTGGCTTACAAGTTAAAAATCAAAATTTCACAGCGCTTTTAAATGAGATAGCATTGATAAGAATAAGAGGCATCCATTTATTTATAGACAATCATACTTTTATAAAAACACATCATCATAAAGATATAAAGGTTGACATTCTACTTCACAAAACCAAACAATCTGTTTAAAATCACAGTTTCGGGTGATTCTTACGGTAAGGTGATAAATCACTGTTTCGGGTGAGTGCCGCAACAATGCTTATTTCTATTTTTGAAATGTTGAATCTCCTTTGAAACTGCCTTATGTTATTACTTCCATTTCCAAAGAAATAGCCGCATGATCTTTAGCACAACATATTTTATCATTTGTAAATTTTTTTTATGACAAAAATTAAACCCTTGCTGCCAGTTCTCGTTTTTATGCTTAGCGCATTTAGTTCCAGCGCTAAAATATGGAGGGTAAATAACAATATTGGAGTTGCGGCCGATTTTACAAATTTTGGCACGACTGTTAGTAATGCACTGGTAAAAGACGGCGATACCATATACTTAGAACCCAGCGCCTTAAGCTATGGCTCAGCCACATATAATAAACGTTTAATAGTATTTGGCGTAGGCTATTTGCTGGACCCCGCTGCCGGCGGTAATGAGGGCCTGCATGCCGGCACGCTCACCAGCAAGCTGGCAGGACTGAACATTTCAAACGGCGCCAATAACTCTAAATTTTACGGGGTCCAGTTTTCAGGATCAACCACTATAAATGCGAGCGCAACGGCCTATAATCTTTTATTTGAAAAATGTTTTATTAGCGGTCTTTATTTCCTGGCCGGGGCGCATGATGGCATTGCCATAAGAAAATGCTATGGCAACAGCAGTTTTACATTAACAGGAAGCTCACAGGCGGTAATTTCTAATTGTGTAGTGGAGAACTGCATCATGGATGCCCTCGGCAATGGACTTGCATTCAGCAATTTCAGCACCAGCGGCTGTGTGATACGAAACAACGTGATCAAGGGTATCCTGCAAACAAAAAACGCTTATGTAGCCAATAATATTTTCATTTCTTCCTCCAATGCCACGCTTACCAACTGCACAGTAAAAAACAATCTTTTTTCAAATACACAAACCCTGCCCGCAGGCGCTATTGGCAACAAGCTAAGCCAGGCAGAAGCAAATGTGTTTACCTTAACCGGAAGCAATGACGCGAAGTTTAAGTTAAAGGCCGGTTCCCCGGCTATTGCTGCCGGGTTAACCATTGAGAGCATTACACCCGATTGCGGCGCTTTTGGATGTACCGATCCCTATAAGCTATCCGGTATACCACACTTACCATCCATTTATTTACTTACTGTACCTTCAAATGTTCCTTCGACCGCCACCGCCATGAATATACAATTCAGTACACGTAACAATAATTAACATGTATGATACTGCCCGGATAAATCCAATAAATATTTACCCCTGCAAACCTGCAGTTACACTATTACAAGTATTGTTCCCTGTAAGCGAAAAGATTTAAATTAAAAGATAAAACATAATATATGAAACATCTATTTCTACTTAGTTATTTTGCACTTATATGCCAAATCATATTTGCCCAGGACCCTGCATATCCGCCCGCTCCTGCTGCACCGGGAAATATTACAACGGCCGAATATTTTTTTGATACTGATCCTGGTTTGGGTAATGGGATACCCATAACCGTTAGTCCTGCAGTTGATATTATTAATATTAGTTTCTCTGCAAACGTTTCTGCCCTGGGTGATGGAAACCATATTCTATTTATTCGATCAAAAGATGACTGGAGTATTACATCGGCTGTTTCCTTTTTAAAAGGCGCTCCGCTACCCGTGCAGTTACTTTCTTTTACAGGGATAAAATCAAATGGCAGCATTCAGTTAAAATGGATGACAGAAAATGAGATCAACGCTTCACATTTTATTATTGAAAGGAGCGTCGATGGAGTTGCCTTTGCAACAACCGGGGAAGTGGTTGCAAACAATCGCGGTGGAAAAAATGAATATGGCTATACCGACGCTCAACCGGTAAATGGAATAAATTTCTACCGGCTGAAACAAACAGATATTGACGGCCGGTTCTCTTACTCGCCGGTAATCCGTATTTTGAATAATACAGGTGAATTGATCCTTACACTTTCCCCCAATCCGGCAAAAAATTTCATCAGTATTACTTACCCGGGTAAAAAAGAAATGCTAACAATTAGTATTTATGATGTAGCCGGCAGACTGGTAAAAAAACAAACCCGTAAGAATGTATTACCGCTTATAGTAACCTTACAATCCCTGGGAGAGGGAATGTATTTCATCCAGGTGTCGGATGGCGAAACTGTACAGAAAGGAAGATTTGTAAAACATTAACCGGGGAATTTTTCCTGCGGCAAGTGAGAAAAAAAAGTTCTAACAGTTTTCCATAAATTACTCCGGCATGGTAACGTTATTAATTGACAGGATTAAAGAATAGCAAAAGCAAATTGATCAGTTTACCAAACCGGTTAAAAAAAAATTGGGTCATCATTAAAATCTTCCGTTTCCCACGACATAAAAGCGGGTTATATTTTTAATAACTTAAATCATTATTTGCATTGGACTTCCTTGCTGCCACCGGCATATACAATAATCTAACAGGCTAAAAAGAAAAAAATTATCTCCCTTCATCATCCCTGTCATTTTATATTTTGGCGAAGTATAAATGAAAGCAACAGAACCTCACGCACAATTTTGTACGTGAAAAGCAATTAACTTTTGGAAGCCTGCAAATTATGTGAAATAGCAGCTTCAATGTTCAATTTGATAAAGGCATTATAATACCGTACATTGATGCTTATATTGAATTGATCATCTTCAGGATTGAAAAGGGTGTACAATAGTCCATGCCGATTTTCACCCGCAAAAATGATTTTATTATTTCTTTTATCAGAAAGAAAGGGAACCACTTATTATTGTGGTCTCCAATAAAACGTGGGAAAATATCCACAAAGGTATTCGGTAGAAGTCCCGACTAAATGTAATGTCGGGATGCCGATAAAAATCGGCAAGTGACACAACGATGTTGAGTAAGCAAATTTAGCTAGTAAAAAAATTACCCACTAAATCCCGAAGCATTCAGAGAATGCTATAAAAAACAAAAGCTTGTCGCCGGATAAAAGCACATAAACCAGTTTTTCCAACTTCGAATAAAATTAGTTTTCTGATAGTCCAACAATTATTTCAAACAAAATAAAATGAAAAATAAAATACTGCTCCTGCACTTCCTGACCGCAACATTTTTTGCCCACGCACAAAACGTTGGTGTCGGCACTACTACCCCATTATCAAAATTGCATGTGTATAATGGTGCATCGGGTGCCAGTCCATTTGCTCTTTCTCCGTTGGTAGTTGAAAGCAGCGGGCATACTTATATAAATTTATTGAGCCCCGCTTCAAATGAAACCGGTGTTTTATTTGGCCAGCCGGGTAGTTCGGCCAATGGTGTAATAATGTATAATAACGAATATACGCCAAACGGTTTTCAGTTCAGGAATAATGGAAATTTGATAAGAATGGTTATTGATGATGCGGGCAAAGTAGGCATTGGTATTGTCACCCCGCAATTCCCACTTTCCTTTAATGGAACCCTTGGAGATAAGATCTCATTGTGGGCTGATGGCACACCTACACATTATGGCTTTGGCATCCAGGCTGGTTTATTCCAGGTATTTTCAAAAACATTTAATGATGATATTGCCTTTGGTTATGGAAGCAGCACGTTATTCACCGAACGAATGCGCATTAAGGGAAATGGCAATGTTGGGATAGGAAACAGTACCCCCGGCTACCAGCTTGATATAAGCGGTCGGGTACGAATCAGGAGCGGTGGAAATAATACAGTTTCAGCAGGGCTTTGGCTGAATAACAATGCCAACACAGAAGCTGCTTTTATCGGCATGGAAGATGATACGCATGTAGGGTTGTTTGGCACAACGGCCGGGTGGAGATTTGGAATGAATACCCAAACAGGCGCCTTAAAAATAAATGGAAGTGAAGGCCAGCCCGGGCAGTTTCTTCAATCCAGCGGGAATGCAGCCCCGGAGTGGACTAATAATCCTGTAACGGAAATGTACAACCTTACTGAGGAAATAGCGTGCACGGGCCCGATTACATTGGTGTCTACCACAGAGGGGGATGTTCCGGGTTTAACCAAATCACTCGTATTGGCTAAACCGGCAAAGGTTGCTGTACAATTTATGATATTTTCACAAAGCGTGGGATGTGCGTTTTGTTCAGGGTCAACATTTGATATTGTCATTTTGCTTGACGGTGTAAATACAGGAAGAGTTCGAAACGAAGTAGGAAATGGAACAACTGTACATGTTACAGGAACCAGGATTTTCACCTTGCCGGCAGGCACACACGCTATAAAAATAGTAGGCCGGAATTTATCTGGCCCCAACCTGGTGTTAGGGCCGGCAGGAGCCGCCTACCCTTCCTTCTTAACCATACAGGCGATTCCGCAGAATTAAAGAACTACAAATTACACTGGATTATATGTAACCTCAAACCGAGGCAACAAATGCGGACTAAGGACAGTTTTTAAAAGTCTGGCAAACAATTTAATTTCAATTTCTACTCACCTGCAATTCAACCTTAGTTGAAATGAATTGTGTTTGAAGGGGATATTTTCATTAACTTCATATTCTTATTCTATTTTGGCTTTACCGCCGGCGAACGTTTTTTTAAATTCCATTTTCCGTAAAGCCCTGGACGTTGCGCCCCAATTTTAAAACAAATGATTTTGTCGAAACAGGCGTCTAATAAAAGGAAAAAATCAGGCACATTGAACGTCGCTGGCAACGAATTTATCTTTCAAAACGAAGAGAAAGAAAAAAGGGCTGCGGAATTAATTATTGCTAACACAGCGCTTACTTTTCAAAACAACGAAAATGAAAAAAGGGCGGCAGAGTTACTCATCGCTAACACGGAACTTGCATTTCAAAATGGAGAGAAAGAAAAAAGAGCAGCAGAGTTAGTCATCGCTAACACGGAACTCACTTATCAAAATGGAGAGAAAGAAAAAAGAGCCGCGGAACTCATCATTGCCAACAAAGAACTTAACTTTCAAAACCATGAAAAGGAAAGAAGAGCGGCTGAGTTAATTATTGCGAACAAGGAGCTTGCATTTCAAAACAAAGAAAAAGAAAAAAGAGCGGCGGAGTTGATCATAGCCAATACAGAACTTGCCTTTCAAAATGAAGAGAAGGAAAAAAGAGCCGCGGAACTCATCATTGCCAACAAAGAACTTGCCTTTCAAAATGAAGAGAAGGAAAAAAGAGCCGCGGAACTCATCATTGCCAACAAAGAACTTGCGTTTCAAAACGAAGAGAAAGAAAAAAGAGCCGCAGAACTCATCATTGCCAACAAAGAACTTGCATTTCAAAACAAAGAGAAAGAAAAAAGAGCCGCAGAACTGATCATTGCCAATAAAGAACTTGCATTTCAAAACAAAGAGAAAGAAAAAAGAGCGGCAGAGCTAATCATTGCCAATAAAGAGCTTGCCTTTCAAAACGAAGAGAAAGAAAAAAGAGCAGCGGAGTTGCTCATCGCTAACAGCGACCTTAAAAAAACGGAAGAATATCTAAAAGAATATATACTGGGGCTGGAAGAAATGATGTTTATGACTTCTCACAAAGTAAGAAACCCGGTTGCCAATATTTTGGGATTATCGAACCTGGTGGACCAGTCAATAAATTCACCCGTCAAGCTAAAACAATTATTATATTATATAAAACAATCTGCACTGTCGCTTGATACTTTCACAAGAGAGTTGACAACATTTATGAGAGATCTTGAACAGAAAGGAAAAAATAAAACGGAGGCATGACGATGGATGCCGGATGCTGGATTTATGTGAAAATTGAAAATACAATCTTTTCAACCAGCTAAACTTTCGTTTATTAAGCTACCAGAGAAGTATTAAACCGGAAGAAAGGAGCTATCAGCAGCTTCACTACAAAGATGAAGTTTATATTATTATTTCCGGTACCGGAGATTTTTATTCTGTTGAAAAACTTATCTGTTTTGAACGAAATGACTCGGTAAACAAAGCCGATAACTTATGGATCTAAAATTTCTACTATATGCCTGGCCCACCATGGCCCCTGCAGAATACCTTTTGTACCCAACCCGTTCAGCATAAACATACCTGCATGTGAGGCATGTTGTTTGGCAATAACCTCCCGGTTTTGTGTAGTGGGCCTTATGGCTGATCTGTGATTAATCGTGATATACTTGTTTTTAAGCATTGCGTTGAGTTGGTCTTCAATTAATTTTTTGCCCCATTCATCCGGTTGCGTGGAATTGTTATTCCATTGATAGGTAGACCCCGCGCGGAATAGATTGTTGCCTGCGGGGATAAGATAAATGCCATTTTTTTTAATGATGTGGTCGCCAGGAAGATGATAATATTTAACTGAAAGGATATCTCCTTTGCAGGGTATGATATTTTCATTATTGAAGAACGGGTTATCAACAGCCAGCCAGCCTTCGCAAAAAACAATATTGTTAAATTCGAGTCCGTGATATTTCATTCCTCCATTACCCAATTGTAAATCCTCATATAAAAACCCGGCTTTTATGAATGCATCATGTTCCATTAACCATTGGGCAAAACGACTGATCAATAATTCGCAATCCACCCAACCGGAATGAGTGATCTCATAAGCGCCTATCTCCTGTTTTATATTGGGCAAAGCGCTGGTGCCTGTGAGGATATATTTTGCATAATCAGCATTTGCCAATTTCCCAATCAGCTCATTTTGCTCTGCAACAGAATTAAACACCTGGTATATATTATTGAGATGAAGAATAGTAGCGTTAAGCAATTGCTCTATCTCTTTGTATATTTTAATTGCAAACGGGATTTGCTGCTGCACGATCGGTTGAATGGTTTTTCTTTTTCCACTTACAGGGCTGAACATGCCTGCAGCAATAAGGCTGGATGTGTTCGCACGTGCAGGGTCAATCACAGTAAATGAAATTTTACGCAGGTGAAGCATATACGCTACCAATGATCCGGCAAGGCCCTGACCTACTACAAGCGTATTTATTTTTTTCATCTTTATTTCCAAATGGTTTAACACAACCTTACCGGCCGGATCTTAATGGTCAAATGTAGTAAACTGCTTCGGGTCTGTAAAATGATTAAAAGAGATACCGGAGTATGAGCTTACCCCTAAATTGTAACATGCTGCCAAACGGGCAGTAAACACGGGTCAATTTAAATCGGCCGTGTATACTAAACACCAGTAAACATCATTTAGAATAATCCCGCAAAAGATTGAGTTTGCTTTATTGCATGTAACTTATTCACTATCTCTTTATTTATGGATCTGTACAGGAAACTTCCAAGGCTTACCCTTCTAACACCAAGGGAAGACAGTATGCCAATGCCCGGAAGCCGGGGAACAGACAGAACATTCACCGGCAGGCCTGTTGTATTCGTTATCGCCTGTATATCATTTTCATCTGTGATAAATGGGACAAATATCCCATTTGCGCCTGCGGCTTCATATACTTCAATTCGTTTCCGCGTTTCCGCTAGTGCATCGGGAAGCTGTAATAAGAAAGCATCCGTCCGGGCATTTATGAAAATACTTATATTTTTTTGAGACAAATGATGCGCTATGGATAAAATGGTTTTTTCGAACATGTCGATGGATTGCAATTTTCTATCATTCGTTGAATCTTCTATGTTGATCCCGACTACCCCGATGTCATGCAGCCTTTCTATATTTTGAATTATGCGGGGAATATTATTGCCGTACCCTCTTTCCATATCCACAGAAAATGGTACCGAGATATGCTGTTTTATTCTTTTCACAGTTTCAAACAGCAAATCAAAAGGCATATTTTCCCCGTCTTCATATCCCAGGGAATTTGCGATCGCGGCACTCGACGTGGCTATTGCTTTAAAGCCATTTTCCTCCAATAGTTTTGCACTGCCCACATCCCAGCAGTTTCCGATCAGAAGAGGGCGCCCGGTATTGTGCAACTGCAAAAAAGTTTCAAAATGGTTCATTTAATAAAATTTAAAAAAAAAGATTATCAAAAATTGAGCTTAAAATTCAAAGGAGCAAAGATGCAAAATGTTTTCACGCAATGACGCAAAGATGCAAAATCAGAATTTTTTTGCGTCTTTGCTCCTTGCATCTTTGCGTGAACCTAAAACCTGAACCCCATTGTAAAATACGGATACACACCTTCGCCTGAGCTACCAACTACCAGCTGGAACACAGCCAGTTGCGCCGGGGCGAAATAAATACCACCACCTGCGCCCTGGTGCCATGTGCTTGCATTGTAACCTTTTTGCCATACTTTACCGATATCATAAAAGCCAACAATACCCAGTTGCCCGGGCAAAATATAAGAAGCTACATTAGCCAGTTTAATGCGGGCCTCTAAATTATTATATAGTATGTGCTCGCCCGCAAAACGATACTGGTGATATCCCAACAGGTTTTCGTGCCCACCCAAAAAAAGCGATTGGTAAAAGGTTGTTTTGCCGGTGGTAACTCCCCCCCCCAGGCGGTTGGCAATTACAACATTGCTCTTCCTGTCAATACTTTTATACACCGCAAATTCTGTTGTTAACTGTGCAAATGATTTTGAATAATTATTTAACGCTGCATACCCCTGCACCCGCATGTTAACATAACTTCCGTATGTTGGCAATAATATATTATTCCTGGTATCATTTGTAAGACTTATCACAATGCCTGCATGCGATTTATCTTTTGCAATGGTTGTACTATCATAGGAGTGTATCTGTGAAGTATTGTTAATAAAACGCCCGTTATTACCGTCGGCATCGTACCTGTAATATTGAAATGTTGGGGCCAGTGTTATGCTGTTTGCTTTTCCACTGCGCCAGCGAAATGCAGGAGCCAGGTTATACAAACTAAACCTTGTTCTGTAAAAGCGCTTGTAATCGCCCGTTTTATTGAACTGGGACGCATTGCCCCTGCCAAAAAAGTTTTGCGTATTATCCGGCGCCAGGGCGCTTGCCAGTAAAAGGAAATCCGCTTTGCCGGTAGCATTCAACCATTCTCCTTTGTAGATAAACCTGAATGCATTTGTTGAAAAAGAATGCGCCAAAGTAATCTGCTGGGTACTTGAATAGGGTTGCTTCCTGAATCCCTGCCTGATCAATTTTACCCCACCACCTAAAATGAAACCATCATCCACATTGAATCCTGCATTCAATAAAGGAATTGTTTTATTATACCGGTCGGTTTGCTGTAGTTCGGTATTGGCTGCATCATCCGACAAATGCCGGTGTATGCTGTTGGCCGCCCCGGTAAAAGCGGCATTGGCGGTTCCGTCGTATATATGAATTTTCCGGAGATATTGAGGGCGGCCACTAATATCATATTTCTTGGCAGATGTTGCGTCGCCAACAATTCTAATCCTGATAGGAGCGCTCCTATTATTTATCACTACACTATCATTGCCCTTTAGTAAAAATAAACGTATTTCCCTGGTAACCGAAGGAACCAATAAACGGCTGTAAATCAGTTTGCCGGGCTCATCGTTCTTTGAGATCTTATAAATATTAATCCCTAACTGTCCATCGAGGGTATCCCTGATCGTTACCAGCTCGTTTTTGTCGGAAGTGTTGATATCGATTATTTTATTCAGAAAACGGTAATACCGTGGCATCTTCAGCAATAAATCTTTTTTTCGGCTTTTCAACTGTTCAGCCAGTTGCGGATGGGTAGCTTCATATACATTTTTCGGTAATCTTTTTAAGGCAGTTTCAATAACGGAATCGCTTAGTGCATTTACCACCTGCTCCGTATTTTTTAACCAGTCATCATAAGAAAGATCGTTGGTGAAAATACCGTCAATGAGCCTTGCATTAAAGGCCAATGTATTGATGTTTTTTATTTTTCCACCAAAGCCCTGGAGTTTGGGTTGTATCCAGGGCAGGGAGACTAATTTTGGAAAAAAGCCCTGATTCACAAAAAAAACCTGGTCCCTGTCACGTGGAACGGGTTTATATATTTTACCCTTATCCGCATCTTCGGCTACCCATCTCCATTGATCTCCATGACGATCCCAGTCGCCAAGAAAAATATCCAGCAGCCTCGCCCTCAAAAATGCCTGCTGGTCAACCGTATTATCATTATCATCTTTTAGTTTATCCGTCATATTGATTGTAGACGAGGATTTACCCAGCGGTTCCCGCTCTTCAAATAATGAGATAGTATTTGCAAAATCCTTGCTGTAAATTCCAAGGCTTTTATCGGGGGCTATGTAGACCACTTTTGGATTGCTGTGCGGCACACCAACAGCATCAGAAAAAACAGGAACCGTTAATGGAGCAAAGGGAAAAGCAGCGGTTGAATTATCCCTTAAAATATCTGCTGCCAATGTATTGGCAAGAGACTGTGGTAATAATTTATCCGGGAATTTTTCTATGCTGCGGAGCACCCATTCCTTTTTATCCTCCATTAACCTTAGCGAATGGGTTTGCATACCACCCCCGAGTTCCTTAGGAATTAAATGGGCTTCAGAAATTCTGAGGACAGGCATAGTGGTCTCCATGGCCCACACTTTTCGATAATTTTCGCCAAACAAACCCCTGTGTATACTACTTACTTTATCAAAATCACCATTGAGTTTTATCGTGATACTGTCACCATTAATAACTGTTCCCATGGGTTCAGCAATTGCTGAAATATTTGTATACGGCTTGTCGTAAACAAATTCATTTTTAATTTCGCCTTTATTGTAAACCCGGAAAGTGAGCCGTATACTTTTGTCCAATAATATATCCGCGATAACATAACCGCTGGAAGGACTGGAAAATATACTTCCCTTACCATTTCTAACAGGAGTATGTTTGGATCCCGCACCGCTTCCGAGTTCCAGCACGGCCCCCTGTATCAGTTGCAATGCATGCTCATGACCCGCTACATGAATTATATTAGGATGCAATTTTAAGACATCATCCACATTGCTTATCATGTCGCTGTACAATACATTTTTCAGGTCTTCCGTAGGGGGTAATAAGATCCTAAGCAGCGGATAAAGGGAGCCAATAACGGGAAGGGGTATGTACATTTTTTCAGTAAGATTGGTTAGCGGAAATATATGATCTTTCAAAGTATAATAGCCGCCATGTGAACCATAGGTTTTAAATGGATGATGCGTGGCGAAAAGGATAATTTTATCCTTATTGCGCTGGATGATATCGTTGAGTTTACCCAGTACATCCCGTTTGGTTTTACATTCGCAACCGGTACCCTCTGCTACTTTACTGAAAGGGTATAGCCACCATTCCGAATCCATTGCAACTACCACCAGGTTTTCGGAAACGACGAGTTCGTATGGACCCGGACATGCATCCTTAGGAATTATTTGCAAAAGCGAATCGTTCTGGTCCCGGAGGAATTTATTTACCTGTATCATTTTTTTGAAACCGTCGGGACCGCTTTTATCCCAATCATGATTCCCCGGAACAAAATATACCGGCATCCCTGCTTTTCGCAGCCCCTCATATTCGGATCGTAAAATATCCTGTGATGCTTGTGCACCCTTATTGCCGGGCAACTCCATTCCCTTTGGATAAATATTATCGCCTAAAAAAAGAGCGATGGTTTTACCTGCAATATTTTTTTGGGCGGCATCCAGTAATACCGCTTTCTGTTCTGCACTCATTTCGCCTGCATCTCCAATTAAAATCACCCGGTACTGAATAGCATCCTGTGCCGTTACATATTGCAGTAAGGAAAAAAGTAGTATTATATTGGATAAAAATTTTCTCATAATTTTTATTTTAAATGCTGAATTTTCACAAAACATGCTTTCATAGTCACTTTCACAGGCTATATATTCACCCTGGTTATCCCACTGCGAAATGCTTCCATATGCTCATTTAAACTTTTGTCAAAC
Source organism: Ferruginibacter sp. (assembly GCA_040007015.1). Taxonomy (GTDB): domain Bacteria; phylum Bacteroidota; class Bacteroidia; order Chitinophagales; family Chitinophagaceae; genus Ferruginibacter. Next base: position 21,068 of record JBDTVX010000019.1, read on the forward strand.
GTCTGCAACAATCTTAAAAATCACAATCGCAGCTTCCTATTTTTTAAATGAAAAAAAAGGCAATACAAAAGGCCAGTATTGTAACGATAAGGGTAAACATAAAAACCGTATACGATATCCGCAACAACTTATACTTTTTTCCCAGTACTTTTCCCTGGGAATGAATATCCCGTATAAGGCTTGCATACAAAAATTCACCATCAGCCATTACCATTTGCATGCCTTCATTATAATGATCATAATCCATTTTATAAAAATTTCCGAAAAATAAAAGATTCACCGTCTTGCCGGATAATTGTTCCGGCGTAAAATAACCGCCCGGTATCTTCGGCCTTGTTGCCAGTATTGAAAAGATCACTGCCATCACACATCCTGTCAATAACAGCAGTGTTGGAATAATCAGGGCAGGTGTTGTTTCCAATTTGCGCAGCACCAAACCTATGACCACCGAGATAATAATAGTGTTAACCGAAATCATAATATTTGCCTTCTTATCCGCCATGTCACTCAATCGCTGGTGATTGGCGATCGCAATCCGAAACATAGTCTGGATTCCACTGGATGGCTTTTTTTCTTTTTTCACGGAATCCTGTTCACTTGCCGGTGTATCATTCCCTGCCTCCTGTTCCTGACCTTTACCAGCCCGCACCGGTTGCATTGAATTGTCTTTTTCTTTTTGCAATAATTTTTCCAGGTTTTCCTGCTTTTTATTATTGAGTAAAGCCTTACAATAATCGGTATGGTATTGATGTGATTGAAGCAATTGAATGGTTCCTTTTCTCCATTCCTCTTTACTAATATGAATATTTCTGGTAGCCTCGTATTCCTTGCGTATTTGCTTATTGTGTTTACGAAAATCATCGGTGCCCAGGTGAAACAGGTCCGCATCGCACACAATTTGCTCCTGCAATGTGACGGGATGTTGTGGCATTTTAGTAGCCAGTACACAATTCTCAATTGCAATAACCGTTGCTTCATCTACCTCTTTTTCTTTAAAAAATAGGTCTGCCAGGTCAGCGCCTTTTTGTTCGTGCATTACAGGAGTGCCAGCTTTGCAATATCCCATGTCATGAAACCATGCGGCTGCTACCACCACAAAAAGGTCATGCTCATTTAACCCGTAATGACCGGCTATCTGCTTGGTTGCCGCTACCACAGACTCAGTATGCGTTATATCATGATATAACAATTGCTCTTTAGTATTTGTAGCAAAATATGACGTAACATATTGCCTTACCTGTTCGGTTATCAACTCGTAATTCATATTCCTTTTATCTTAAATTTTAATGCGTTTGTGATGATCAATACATGATCAGCACAAGAGTGAAAACTACTTCTTTTTAATGAATGATCAAATCAAAACGGAATTAATTTCATGATTCATTCATTTCCCAGACTGGTCAAAAGCGAAACCCAATTGAAATATAAGGCAGTGCACCTTCTTTAGACAATCCGATTACTCCCTGTAAAAGCACCAGTTGCGTGGGTAAAATATAGATGCCCCCTCCATAGCCATCGTGCCATCTTGATGAGGATTCACCCGGAAGCCACACACGCCCGATATCATTAAATGCTATCAGCCCCACTGTGCCGGGAAGTAAATACGAATTAAAATCGAATAATTTCAGCCGCATTTCAAGGTTATGATACAGCACGGTTTTCCCCGCAAAACGATTGGTGTGAAAGCCCCGCAGTGTTTTTCCGCCCAAATACATTTGTTGAAAAAAATCAGGCGTTCCAACCGTTGTTCCTCCGCCAATTCGATTGGCAATTACAAAACCTCCCGTTTTAAAAGGTGCCAGGTACATATCCAATTCCGATAATAAATTACCATAGCTGTTTTTATTGCCATTCGTTTGATGCATTTCCCTGATTGTGGTATTCCAATACAATCCATGCGAAGGCAATAACGGGCTATTACGCGTGTCCAATTCGGCTCCTGCTATAATGCCGGCGTACATTTTATTTTTGTATAATAACGATGACGGGTAATCGCCGTTGTATTTATCAAAGAAATGCGCGTTATTATTAGATTTACTACTGGTATAATATTGAGCCGCAACGCCACCGCTTATGCGCCAGTGCGGGGCTATATTGCGGTACAACCTTATATCTGCATTGATATAATCATAGCGTGAACGGTAATAACCGATTTTTTTTTCACCTTTATTTTCAAAAACAGGCTCATTCCCGAGCCCGAAAAAATTGTTGATACTATGCGGCCCCCTGGAATACAGGTTGATCTCAAGATCATTTTTACCGACCAGTTTTTTAAATTCAGCAATCCATGTAATCAAAAAACTTTTTCTTTGCAAAGAATAGTTCACCAGCAGCTCGTTAAAAAATGAATAGGGTTCTTTTCTGAATCCGTGTATTTCGTTGGAGAAGCCTCCTATGAGTAAAATGCCATCGTCAAGACTATAATTCGCCAGGGTCTGCGGAGCCAGCCTGTCATATCTGAAAGCTGTCTTATTATACACATGTATATCGCTGTCATCCGACAATCGCAGTTTTGCCCCGGAATTGGGCGAAAAAACATTCTTTTCGGTTTTTGCGTCATAAATAAAAAGCCTTCGCCTGCCGGTAAAATCCGGATCGATATTAAAGCTGTCTTTTCCAAATCCACCAACCATGCGTATTTTTATGGGTGTGAATTTGCTGGTATTTACTGCGAAAACATCATTTCCATCAAAACCATACAACCTGATCTCCTTTGTAACAGCCGGATCGAAACTTCGCCGGTACATTTCATGACCCTGTGTGCCATCCTTTTTTAATTTATTTATCCTTACCGTGAATGCTCCTTCATTATTATTGAAAATTTCAAAATAATCGTTTTTATCGGATGCAGGAATATCTACGTCCTTCGAAATAAACCGGTAGTATTCCAATGCCGTTTTGCCAATATTGTTCCTTCGGTCAATGATCGTATGAATCAGCCAGTTTCCCGATAATGAAAAAATAGTATCCGGCAACAATTTTATTGCTGCACGGATCAAACTGTCGGATAGTTTATTTTGGACATAGGTTATTTGTTCTTTCCAATCTTCTTCACCTAACCCCGTTAAAAAATACCGGTCGAAGTAACGGTTGTTAAAATTATATCCGCTGATATCCCTGATGCTTTTATGAAAGCCCTGGATATTTGACTTTAGCCATTGGTGAGAAACTACCCACGGCAAAACGCCGGAAGTATTATAATATACCTTATCGCGATCACGGGGTACAGGCATATACACTTTCCCATTCTTATCTTCCTTTTTAGCCCATCGCCATTGGTCTTCATGACGGTCCCAGTCACCCATGATCAAATCGAGCAGCCTTGCCCTTAGTACAATTTTTTGTTCCAGCCTTGTGTCATTATCTTTCTGTAATTCCCGCTGGGCTTTTTCTGAATTGTCTGTGCCCCCACCATCCAATGGCTCCCTTTCTTCCAGTAAAAAAACCGCATTTCCAAATTCCTGCCTGAAATCACCCAGCAAGGGATCATCCGGCACATATACAATTTCCGGGTGGGCATGGGGTATACCGAGGGCTTCTGCCAGCGGTGGAACGGTTAAAGCAGAAAAGGGGTGGCCGGTTACAACCTGGTCCTGTAAAATATCTTTTGCGAGCCCGGCTCGTAAATTTGGTGGTAGGCCCTGCTCCGGGTATTTCTGTATGGTTCTCAATACCCACTCATTTCCCGCAGCGTCTTTTAGCCTGAGTGATTTTGTTTGTAATCCGCCGCCTTTCTTTAAAATGGTCATCCCGCCCTTTTCCGTTGCCAGGTGGAATATTTTCAATTTTACCGGCGCAGCCCATAATTTACGGTATCCTTCACCAAATAGGAACCTATGAAATTTTCCGACTTTATCGTAATCAGGAGCGATAGAAACGATGATACTATCATTGTAATCATGACGCTGCGAATAAATATTATTGCCGCAGGTAAGGCATCCAAGGAGGGATAATATACGCGAAATCAAGGCCGTATTTATATTGAAAAGCATATTTACCTATTTGATATATGGAACCCGTTACTGTTTCCATTTACAAACTTTGCATAAAAAATTGACTATTCAAATTTAAGAAGAGAAAAATTTCTATAAATGGCTGTTTAAAGGACTTAATTGTTTATATCATCAGTGAATGGCATTTGCCTGGCAGATTGATATTCTAACTACATGATGCTACCAGTAAAGCATTTTGTTTGGGATTTTTGTATGTGCTGAAATGATGTAGTATTTCCGGCATTTCATCCAATCCGGTATAGTTTCTGAGTTGATTATTAACTGAATAACCGTGAAATTTTAATCCCTGCTTTTACTACTTTTCCTGAGTACCTAATTGCGCTTTGTATGTATGTGTGGATAAAGAAAAGAGCTTTGATATGTGTTTCTTAATACTTTATGCGTATATTTACCGATAATTCGTACTTAGTATATTTACTCATGTTTTACCTTTTTATTACCGCGGTATTGATTGCCACTGTTATTCTCTTCATAGTGGTTTGTCGGCTATTTAGGTCCGGAATTAAAGAATTTGACCAAATCTCTGAAAAAGATCTCGCTGAATGGCAGTTTCATTCACGTAATTAGTTTTTTCCATTGCACTCCGTCTCACGTTATTCTTGCGCCTGTAATTATTTCACTATCAGGTTGACTGCCTTATGTTACATTACTGGCTAGCTTGCCTGGAGTACCATCTTTCATTTTGAACTGCATTTGTCCGGTAATTCATTAGCAAAAATCTTTACTTAATAGCAGTCAAATAATGAAACTAAAATAATCGGATCGCCTCTTTTTTTTGGAAAGTACGCTGATCTTATTTATTTAAAAGATATTATGGCAAAGCTTATCGCAAATCGCAATAAGCGGCGGTTTAAAAAAGAGATGATTTTATGGCGGAGGCATAGCCTTTTTGCAGATATGAGAGAAAAGTGGAATTTGCTCCGGAGCAGCCACCAGTTATTTGTATCAGGTGCTTGTAGAAGTCAGGTCAACCAGGTTAACAATCCATGGTATTACGGAAAGGTTATCCCTCCGGGATAAAATTAAATACCCTTCTTTGTACAAAGAGATTTCCCCTTCTGGGCAGGCCACTATTGATGTGTGCGGTGTGTAAAATATTTCCATTTTGCTGCGCAGAATAAAAACAATTTTGTCAGTAATTTTTATATCTTCTTATAAAATAGATATGACCCAAATAGGCTTATCGGCCGACAGGCGGATCGGTATGGAAAGAGGTGAACAAAATTACGCGCATAAAAAAACCCCGACTAAAAAAGCCGGGGTT
>JBDTVX010000020.1:0-25898 GCA_040007015.1 Ferruginibacter sp.
TCGCTGATATTGCCTACCGTAAATAAATTGTCATTGGCATCGCTCCTGATAAAGCCGCCCTGGTTAATTTTTTTCTCTACCACATACCCGCTGATCGGCGCTGTAATAACATAGGTGCCGTTAGCCAATGTTCTGCCACCTCCATTGATCTGGATTTGATTTTGCAATTTGGCGGAAGCCGTAACGGCTTTCTGGTAATTTTCCTTTGCCTCTAAATATTCTCTTTCGCTTGCTATGCCATTGTTAAAGAGGGAGGATGCATTGTCCATTTGTTTTTTTGCAATGGCCACGTCATTACCGGCGGTTGACAGGTCGCTGTAATTACCCGACACATCTGCACTTTTAATAATGGCGAGCGTTTGCCCCTTGCTTACTTTATCACCCACTGAAACATTTACCTGCAATACCTGCCCACTGCTAAAGGGATATACTTTTGATACTTTCCGGTCGTCAAAATTAATCTCGCCACTTAATTTTAATTCATCTTCAATTGTGCTCATAACCGCAGTATCAATGGTGATTATTTTTGCCATTGAGTCAGTAATGCAGAGGGTGGCGGGTTTTTCAGGATCAGGTTGCCTGCCCCTGCAGCTAAATAAAAAAGCAGCGGCCGCAAATATCATAACGGGATTTTTATATTTCATGTTGCTGGAGACTTTGGATGATTATTGAATATTTATAATGGTTGAGTTAGTGGTATAGTTGAGTTCCTCAATAGCTTTTACCAGGCTGTTGTATTGTTCCAGCAGTTTGAGTTTTGTATCTTTATAGGCATCGGTAAAATCCAGGAATTCCAATAAACTGATCTGTCTTGCCTGGTATGTTTTTAGAATATTCCGAAACAGGTCGTCATATTTTTTAGCAAAATCAAGTTGTTGCGAATTATTTACCTGTTGAAAATATTTCAGCTTATTAAGAGATGCACTTACCTCATTTTCTATTTTGCTATATTGATAATTACTCAGCGCTTCCTGCTGATTGATGCTGAATTGGGCTGATTTTATATTACCCTGGTTTTTATTAAAAATATTTATTGGCAATGCAACAGCCAGTCCAACATAATTGGGACTATAACTACTGTGCTGATCGTATTCTGTGCCGATGGTGATGTCCGGTTTCGCCAGGGCTTTTTGATAAATGAGATTATGGTTTTGAAAATCAATTGATGCCCGGGCTATTTTTGCATCGGGCCTGTTGCGGAGTGCGGATTTTACAAGGCTATCCAAAGCCGGAATTGCTTCGGTCATTAAATCTCCCGATCGGTATCCGGTTTCTGGAATAATAAAATTGCTATCTGTAGATTGTAATAACAACTTCAATTCGCTTTCTGCCGGCATTATTGCAGTTGCTATATTTACCAGTTCGTTTTGCAGGTTGAAAAGTAATGCTTTTAAACGCATATCGTCTTTCAATGCGATATTGCCTGCTTTCAACTCTTCATCCATACCTTTTATCAGGTGTTTCAATTCTATAATTTCGGCATCGTACACTTGCTTAATTTTCAACTGGTGATCAATTTCCAGCAAGTCGCTTCTTAACGTGTACCGGAGGCTTCGCATTACGTCATTAAATTGTGCAGTGGCTAACGTAATATTATCACTTGCCAACAGGGCCAACTTGCTTCTTTTGCCTGCTGTTTTTATTAATTGTGTTAGCTCAATAAATACCTGTCCATTGCCGGCATCATGCCTGAAAAATTTCCCCTTCCCTTTTTCCCCATCGTAAATATTCTGGTCGGTTGCAAGTACCGGGTTATCCCATAACCTGGCTTGTTGTTCAAGGGCCTTATTTACGTCAATATTATATTTTGCTGCAAGCAGCGTAAGATTTTTTTGCAAAAATATTTTCTCTGCTTCGGGTAAAGAAAATCGGGTAGTATCGGTAGCTGATTGTGCTTCAATTTTATTGCCGATGATAAATAATATGGCTGCCAGCGCGATAAATATTTTTTGCATCAGGTTGTAGTTCAAACAGTAAAAAATAAACTAAATTATTCAGGATGCAAAGCTGCCCTCTTATTTCGTTAAACAGTTATTAGAGGTGGTTAACATGCAGTTAAGAGCGCAAGGAATGCGGTCCGTACTATTTTTCAGAAGAAATGGCTTATTTTATAAAAATAGAAACCAGGGATAAATTAATAAAAGTTAAGGTATATTATATTTATTCCTAAAAAGAGTTCAGCTTGTAAAGAGATATCTCCTTTAATATAAATCGGCGCCGCGGAAATTATAGTTAATAAAATTAATTTTTTGGAAGATGCAGGATGATGGTGTTGCATAGTTTCATTTCGTCTCCGTCATAATGGTGCCCGCCATCAAGCACTACACTAACATAATTTTTTATTTTTAATTGTGGGAGCGGAAAATCATTTTCACCTTTTCCAAATATGAGCGTTAGCGGTTTGGCAGTAATTTTATTGATTGCGGCTACCACACTTTCACCCCCGGAAAAACCGGCTCCTAACAGTACCGCGATATGAATTTCAAAATCCGTATTAGTGGAAGGCGATAATAAATTAATGCTTACTACCTCCGTAGTTAGATCAGCCGGAAGGAGATTATAAACAAATGGCATTACATCTGCACCAAATGAATAACCAATTAGTATTATTTTTTTACGGTTCCATGTTCGTTGATAAGTTCTGATTAACAGGATAATATCTGAAGCCGTTTGAGCTGCTGTCTTCTTTTTCCAGAAATATTCTTTTGCATTTAATGCTACAACAGGATATCCTTTACCTGCTAAAGCCTGGCCAAAGCTTTTGGAAAATTTGTTCCAGCCACCGTCACCGGTAATATACAATACCAGTGGCTTGCCGGTATCGCTTGCAGCGGGTGTGATATTTATTGGTAGCTGGTCAATACCCGTTGCGTTTTGTGCAATAGAATGCTTCATTATAATTAATGTAAATAGAAAAAGGCATATCTTATTTCCCGGTATTTTCATTTGGTGGATTGACTATTTATTTTTGAAACGTAAACATAAAATAAGAAAAATGATGCCAATTAACTTTCCATTTAGATCTGTACCTCATCCTGGCAAATGTTATTATGTTGGGTTTCAAACTTAAAAATTGAGCGTTGAACGTTAAGCATTGAGCATTGATTATTTAACCTAAAAATAGTGAATGTTCAATACTCAATGAAAGGTGCGGCATTATAGCCTGGTTCAGCTTGTTTTTTGCAATTCTATATTCTGGAAATAAGTCCTGAAATTAGAGAATAATGCTCTTTATACATCTATTAAAACGTTAATTATCAATTACTTGCAATTTGGCATTATTAATGGAAGGAATAAGAAAATTGAACACATGCATTTAAAAAAGGATTATAAGATTTATTTGCTGGATGACGACCTGTTTTATGTAAATTTATTTCAGCAGCACTTGATTAATCTTGGTTATACTGACGTTTCAGCCTTCAGCGACCCGGTCATATGTTTTGACAATCTAAACCCTCCTCCCGATATTATTTTCTATGATCACGGAGCAGATTTTTTGGCAGATTTGGAAGTATTGAAAATGATCAAAAGACTTAACCCCGATATATATATGATATTTACATGTGGGCCGGATGATGTGGAAACTGTAATTCAATCATTAAAATACGGGGCCTTTGATTATTTTGTAAAAGGCGAAAATGACGTTAAAAATATTGAAATGGTATTGACAAAAATTCACCGTGTGCGGGAACTCTTGCAAAAGAACAATATCGTGCGGTTTAAAAAATTCAACTCCATAGATTTATAGAAGCAATAAAGTATGTTTATTTTTTTATATAATGGCCTCACCCCATTAATACTTCCAGGGCAATCTGGCCAGCCGGTTTAATGGTGTTAAATAACGGTAAGGAGTATGCGAAAAAATCGTACTATATTTTTTGCATATTGCCTGCCAACCTCCTGGATTCCGTAGATAGGCTGTTCACCTATTTTCACCGGCGTTACCGCCCCTTCAAGCCGCTTACCCTTTTAATTGAATCCTTACCTGCAACTTATGCTACACCTGGCAGCCGGTAACCCTTCCTGGTTGCTCCATTGGCCATGGCCGACACCTTCTTAATAGTTACAGGTCAGTTTATTCTGAAGGAATGGCATGTGCTCCTATATGGCATGGTAGCCCCGCTAATTAGCCGCTGAGGTGATACAAAAGGGTAAAAAGCTGACAGTTTTTAGATAATGCACCTTACCGTTGGGTTAAATCATTTACGCATCTTTTATTTGGATGTTTCCTGCCCGGGGACCGGGCAGGCATTAGCAGATCAACACATTGGCATCGGGATACATATTTGGTTTTAAAGGCAATTTATTACTAAGAATGGCGTTAAATCTGTTACGGTTAAACAAGGGTTTTATCGTAAACGAAAAATAAATTAAAATATTTGTTTGTCCGGTACCATGAAAAATTACCAATATCCTGGTGTTATTAAGTATACTGTTACAGGATTTTTCCTGGGGTTTGTAATGATAATCGTTGGAGCGCTGTTAAATTATTATCATGGGTTCCAGGGCCGCTGGTTTCATATTTTCGAATTCTCCCCCGATTTTGCCGTCATTGTATGTTCTCCCATCTTCTTAAGCCTGGTTTTTTGTTTCCTTGGTGTCAGGAAACATCAGCTGGTTTTATTTAACGAGGAAATTAAGCGCAGCTTATCGCAGGAACAAATAATAAATTTTGCCGCGGATCATCAAATACAATTATTGGCAAAAGTTGTAGCGCAGGTAAACGAGGCGATCATTATTTCCGATAAGGATGGAAGGGTGCAATGGATAAATAAAGGGTTCACTAAAACAACCGGCTATACCCTTGATGAAGTAAAAGGAAAAGAGCAGTGCGATATTTTACAGGGACCTCTTACAGACAGGATTGTGGCAAAACGCATGAATGAAAAATTGGATATGGGTGAAGCTGTGGTGGAAGAATTGTTAAGCTACCATAAAAATGGCAGTACTTTTTGGCTTTCAATCAGTATAAAACCTATTTATGATGATACAGGCAGCATAGTCAATTTTATAGCTATCCAAAATAATATCACCAACCGGAAGGAAAGGGAAATTGCAATAGAAGCGCTCTATAAAGAAGTGGCATCTTATAAATTTGCTTTGGATCAAACTTCAATCGTGATCATATTTAACATCGACGGTAAAATTATATACGTAAATAGCAAATGCTGCGAAATAAATGAATTGGCGGAAGAAGCGTTATTGGGCAAAGATTATCGCTCCATAAGTATGAGTATGAGGGATAAGCTTATTGTAAAACCCATTTGGGATAAATTACTTGCAGGAAACACCTGGAAAGGCGAGTTGGTTAACCGGAGTAAAAATGGCAAAACCTATTGGGCCGATACTACGATCGTACCTTTATTGGATGGGGAAGGCAAGCCATACCGGTTCCTGGCAATCCAGCAGGATATTACTGAAAGAAAAGTATTGGAAAACCAGCTGATCACCAATAAAAATAGTTTGCAGCAGGCGATGCAGGTTGCACGGCTTGGTTCGTGGGAGTTGGATGTGGACGGTACACTTTGTATTTCAACAGAACTGAGAAGACTGTATAATTTACCATCAGAAGGTTATATTTCTGTGGAAGAGGTATTTAAAAATATTCATGTGGATGATCTGGCAAGCATCAGGGAAAACCTGGAACTTGGCCGTGCTACATTGCAAAAGCAGGAACTTGAATACCGTTATATAATTGAGGGGCGGGTACATTATATGCTCTTAAATAATAATCCCCGCCTGAACGAAGCGGGTGAATATGCGGGTGCATTTGGCACGGTACAGGATATTACCGCTGCGAAGCTATCGGAACTTGCTTTAAAGAAAAGTGAAGAAGAAAAAGCGGTAGTGTTCAATAATACACAAACAATTATTTGTTTGCATGATATGAATGGGATGTTACTGGATATAAATCCTGCTGCGGAAAAAATGAGTGGCTATAGTAAAAAAGAAGTGATCGGGCTTAACCTGAAATTGATCATGTCTTCCGAATACCTGAAGAAATTTGATGAATACCTTCATGCCATCAATACTAATCAAACGGCGAGCGGTACAATGCAGGTCTTTACGAAATCCGGCGCCAAACGGGTATGGCTGTATCAAAATACCGTTTATGCAAATAATGGGAACAAGCCATATGTAATTGCAAGCGCTATCGATATCACGGAGTCTGTAAAAGCACAAAACGAAATTGAAAAGCAACAGCAATTTATTCGCCAGATCATTGACAATAGCCCGAATGTAATATTTGTAATGAACGAGCAGCGTCAAATAGTGCTGTCCAATAAAACATTTTCAAAATATTATCCCTATAATGAAGGGGACATGCCATATGCCGAAAGTTTATCCAATGGTGCAGATGATATTTTCTTAGGCGATATGGACAGCATCTTTGAAATGGAAGATGGGGAAACGATCCGCCTGGAAGGTAGTCTCAAAAATCTGGCAACAGATACTATTTCCTGGTTTAGTATCATTAATAAATGTTTTAAGGAAAAAAATGGCAAAAAATATATACTGTGCTTCGGCACCGATTTTACAGGAAGGTACCAGGTGGAAACGGATCTGATGGCTGCCAATGAATTAGTGGAAAGATCTTTAAAAGTAAAGGACCAGTTTATTTCCAACATGAGCCACGAAATAAGAACGCCCCTCAATGCTGTAATTGGTTTTACGGATTTGCTGGCGGATACTTTATTAAATAAAGAGCAGGCCGGGTATGTGGATATCGTAAAGTCAGCTTCTGCAAACCTGCTGGCGCTTATTAATAATATACTGGATCTATCTAAAATCGAATCCGGGAAGCTGACGCTTGAAAACCTGCCCATTGATATTAACAAGATCATCTGCGACGTGGTTAAAATTCTTGAGCCCAGGGCAAAAATGAAAGGGATAAAAATGGGTACAAACCTGGATGATAAACTGCCTGGAAAAGTAATGGGCGATCAATTGCGTTTAACACAGGTAATGTTTAATATATTGGGGAATGCAATAAAGTTTACAGATACCGGAACCATTGATATTGATTGCAAGTTGGTAAAAGGATCCGATAAGCGGAAGGACTATATTGCATTCTCCATTAAAGATACGGGCATTGGGGTAGCGGCGGAAAAGCAGTCAGATATATTTGAACGGTTTACACAAGCCAATACAGATACACAAAGATTATACGGCGGTACCGGTCTCGGGTTAAATATTACCAAGAGTATTGTAGACCTTTATGGAGGCACGCTCAACATGGAAAGCGAACCTGGAAAAGGCACTACCTTTCATTTTATCCTGCCTTTTAAAAAGTACATTGAAACACAAAATTTAACCGAAGTAAAACCTTATGCCGGCGATAGAATTTTATCCGTCAATTCTGTTAATCCCATCAAAATTTTATTGGCAGAAGATAATATGGTCAATGCCATGCTGGCTACACAGGTGTTAACCAGGAAGGGGTTTAATTTAGTTCATGTGCTTAACGGCGAACTGGCGGTAGAAGCAGTACAGCAACACCATTTCGACCTGGTACTAATGGATATTCAAATGCCGGTAATGAATGGGATCAATGCATCCCTGGCTATCCGTCAGTTGCCTGGAGCAATGTCCCGGATACCAATCATTGCAATGACGGCCCATTCGCTGCACGGCGAAATGCAAAACTGCTACAATGCGGGTATGAATGGCTATGTGGCCAAGCCTTTTAAGCCAGATGATTTATTTAATGCGATCATCGAAGCAGTTAAAAAGGAGAGCAGCGTTAATCCGGTGTTGAACGAACCCAGCGAATTTATAAAGATTGCATAATGATGATAAATTCTAACCTATAAAAAAAACCTATGACCGTTACTCCTATTAAAATTGATCTCACCTATCTTTATTCAATAACGGATGGAGATAAATCTTTTGAGCAAATGCTGTTAACCGGAACAGTGGCCGATGTTGATACTATGATAAAAGAATTAAAGTGGTCATGGGAAGGCTGCGACGCCGCAGGTATAAGAAAAAATGCCCATTCATTGGTTTCTTTATCGGCTATTGCAGGAATGCCCCAGGTAGAGGGTTGGAGCAGGAAGATTGACCAGGCATTTTCCGATGGTGCATTTCACCCTGAATTGTCGGTATTGGCTGATAATATTATTTTAGGCTGGCCTGCAGCAAAATCACAGCTTGAAAAAGTGATTGCCGCTAATTAATGCACTCAACCATAATGTGGAAACCAAATTCTTATTGAATGCCACGAATGCACGAATGAACGCGAATAATGACAATTTTATAAAAAAATTCATGGAAAATCGTCCATGTGGCAATTAAAATTCGATGTGACAGATGATAAAAATGATCTATTGGTAACAAGGTTTTGTTTGTTCAGGCATCTTCGCATATGCGTTCCCGCTATATGCAATTCACTACCTGCAAATAACCGTGTATGACATTTTCACTGGCGCTTCCTGATGTTAACTTCATTTTGTTTCCCCCGAAAATATCGGGATATCCTGAAAAAAAACAGGTTAAATAATTTATTCAATTATATATTATTCTGCCACATTTCTATAAAATAGATTTTTATCCTGAAAACGGAACAATTTTTTTTCTGGAAAAACGTTGTGCTTACACGCAGGTTGGGCTAAGTAATCTCCAATCTCCAATATTATATGGAATCCTATAAAATATTCATCGTTGAAGACGACCCCTGGTATGGTGAAATTCTTGAATACCATCTTTCTCTTAACCCCGACTACCTGATTACCCGTTTTACCAATGGCAAAGAGTGTTTGGCCAATATGTACAAGCACCCAGACCTGATCACCATCGACTTTTCACTGCCGGATTATACAGGCGATGTTTTATTCCAGAAAATAAAAGAAGTGAATGACCAGGTACCGGTAATTGTTATCAGCGGGCAGGAGGAGATCACTATTGCCGTAAAAATGCTAAAGCTGGGAGTTTCAGATTACCTCGTTAAAGATGATAACACCAAGGACCTTTTGTGGAATTCCGTTATTAAGGCAAGGGAAACCGGTAAGCTTAAAAAGGAAGTGGAAACCTTAAGGGAAGAGCTCGGACAAAAGTTTTCCTTTAATAAAAGTATCAAAGGTCAAAGCCCGGCATTAAATAAAATATTTGCTTTGATGGAGAAAGCTACCAAAACCAATATCAATATTTCTATCAGCGGCGAAACAGGTACTGGTAAAGAAGTAGTTGCAAAAGCCATTCATTATAACAGCGAAAGAAAACGCAAACCATTTATCGCGGTAAACATGGCGGCAATCCCAAAAGAATTGATAGAAAGCGAATTGTTTGGACACGAGAAGGGCGCATTTACCGGGGCCGTTGCAAGAAAGGCGGGTAAGTTTGAGGAAGCCAATGGGGGCACCATTTTCCTGGATGAAATTGCCGAACTTGACCTCAGCCTGCAAAGTAAAATACTTCGTGTATTGCAGGAAAGAGAGATCATACGGGTAGGTGGAAACGAAAAAGTTAAACTGGAAGTAAGGCTGATCATTGCCACGCATAAAAACCTGGCGGACGAGGTTAGTAAAGGGAATTTCCGGGAAGATCTGTACTATCGTATTATTGGCCTGCCAATTGAACTGCCACCCTTGCGTGAAAGGGGTAATGATATCCTCATCTTAGCAAGGCATTTTGCGGATGAATTTGTCCGGGAAAATAAACTGGATGCTATTTCAATTGCCGGGGATGCAAAAGAAAGACTGATGCGCTATAATTACCCGGGTAATGTGCGTGAACTAAAAGCAATGATAGATCTTGCAGTAGTAATGTGTAACGGGCAGGAGATTACTGCAGAAGATATTTCCTATACATCAGCGAGAAACGATGAATCTTTTATCAATGAAGAAAAAACATTGCGGCAATATACCTGCGATATCATAAAATATTTCCTTAAAAAATATGATGACGATGTAATTGAGGTTGCTGAAAAACTGGATATCGGGAAATCAACAATTTATAAAATGATCCAGCAAAAAGAAATAGTCGTTTAAGACGGTGGGAAGGTGGAAGGTAGAAGGTGAAACTGCTTCCATTTCCAAAGTCTCCCTGAATTTAAAAACGCTTCACCTTAATCCCTATACCTTACGCCTTAAACCTTCAGTATCGGATATAAATTACTTCTATGAATCTTAATAAGCTTCTTGAAAAACAAATAAAAGAATACCTCGGCGATGATTGTTTAAACCGGGACGAGGTAAAGCGTTTTATCAATGCAGTTAGTAATTCATACGATTCTTATGAAAAAGAGCAGGCACTTTCCTCACATACAATCAAAATAAACGAACAGGAATTCGCGGCGGTCAATGGCAGGTTAAAAGAAGAAATTGAAATAAACCGGCAGGGGATAATAAGCCTCAAAGAAGTCTTTCATAATACTCAGGATACAACCGAAAACGGGATATCAACCGATACCGGTGAAGATACATTTACTTATCTCCATGAACAGGTCAGCAAACTAAAAAAAGCAAAGCAGGAGCTAACAAATTCTAAAGATCATTTATCGGCTGCTGCCAGCAGGCTATCCCAGGTAATTACTCATTTGAATAATGGCATTTTGCTGGAGGATGAAAACAGGGACATTGTTTTAGCCAACCAGCTATTCTGCGATATGTTTGCCATACCGGTGTTGCCCGAAACAATGAGGGGTGAGAATTGTGTAAATTCTGCAGAACAGTACCAGCATTTTTTTAAACACCCGGAAAAATTTATTACGGGCATCAGGGAGGCATTGGAAAATAAAAAACCGGTGATCGGGGATGAACTGGAAATGAAAGACGGAAGAATAATGAAAAGAGATTATGTTCCCATTTATGTTGCCAATGAATATAAGGGTCATTTATGGAAATACATTGATGTTACTATTGAAAAAGAAACGGAGAACGAACTAAAGCGGCTTTCACTGGTGGCCAGCGCCAATGAAAATGCTATTGGATTTTGTGACGCATTTGGCGTACTTAACTGGGTCAACGAAGGGTTTACCAAACTAACCGGTTATCCGATGAAAGAGATAATTGGTAAAAAGGCGGTAGAGCTTTGCATGGGACCCTTAAGTGATATGGGTACTGTGAAAATAATGCTGGAAGCTTTTTATACCGGCAAAGGTTTCAATATTGAAGTGATCCATTACCGCAGGGACGGGAGCTGGTTTTGGGGACGACTAAAGGGTCAATCAATTTTGGATGAAAAAGGAAAAGTGAAGCAATATTTTGCGATGATAGAAGACATTACCATCGAAAAAGAAAAAGAAGAGCAATTAAGGGTATTGTCCCTTATTGCGGAAGATAATATCAATGCGGTGATCATAACGGATGCAAAAGGTTGTATTAACTGGGTAAATAAAAGTTTTGTAAAAATAACCGGGTATACGCTGGAAGAAGTAAAAGGGGAAAAACCGGGAATGATGCGTGGTCCGGATACCAGCCCCGAAACAATTGCGTATTTAAAAAAGCAGGTGTTGGCAGGCAATTCCTTTAACTGTGAAATATTAAATTATTCCAAAAACGGCAGTCCGTACTGGTTACGTATACAGGGCCAGGCGATACGTAACAGCAAAGATGAGTTAACAGGCTTCTTTGCACTGGAAGAAGACATTACCAAGGAAAAAGAGGACCAGGAGAAAATGAAAGAATACGAATCACGCTTCAGGAGAGCCTTCGAAAAAATTGGCGACAATGTTTGGGAACATGATTTTAGTACAGGCAAAACTTATTTTTCAAATACCAAGAGTCACCTGCTGGGTTATAGTTTTGATGAGTTTACAGAAAATGCGGATTTGTGGTGGAACTCTACCCATGATGACGACAGGCTATTACTGGAGCAAAACGATGCAAAATACCGCGGTGGCAAAATCGACCACCATGTATTGGAATATCGCATGGTACACAAAGATGGATCAGTTCGCTGGGTGATGGACAGAGGTGTGGTATTTGAAATAACCAAGGAAGGTAAGCCATTAAAGATCATTGGTACCCATACAGATATCACGGAACGAAAACAGGCGGAAGAATTACTGCAACGGGAAGAACAGAAATACCGGAGTATTATTGCTAATATGAACCTGGGTTTATTGGAAGTAGATACGGAAGAGAATGTAATATTTACCAACCAGAGTTTTTGCGATATGAGCGGGTACGAATATGAAGAACTCATTGGCAAAAGAGCATCCCATATTTATGTAAAGGGAGAAAATATAGAGTTGATAGAAAGTAAAAACGAGGCACGTAAAAAGGGCTCACTGGATGCCTATGAAATTGCGGTAAAAAATAAGAGGGGACAGTTGAGATGGTGGTTAATTAGCGGCGCCCCGCGTTACAACGACGCAGGCGAGCTGGTAGGTTCCATTGGAATTCACCTGGATATTACCGATCAGAAACAACTTGAAACAGACCTCATAGAAGCAAGGGAACAGGCAGAACAATCTACCCGTAGCAAAGAAGTTTTCCTGGCCAATATGAGCCATGAGATCCGCACCCCGATGAATGCGATCTTCGGTATGACGCACCAGTTGACAAAAACAAAACTGGATAGCAAACAACGCTTCTATCTTGATACCATCAATTCGGCATCGGAAAACCTGCTGGTGATCATCAATGATATTTTGGATCTTTCAAAAATTGAAGCAGGTAAGCTAAACCTTGAAAATATTGCCTTTGAGCCAAAAAACATGATAAGCCGCGCAATGCAGGTACTGAGGCATAAGGCGGAAGAAAAAGGGTTGAGCATTACCAATTCAACATGTGATGCTACTTTATCACCCGTATTGATGGGTGATCCTCACCGCATCAACCAGGTATTGCTGAATCTCATTAGTAACGCAATCAAATTTACCCAAAAGGGCTGTGTTGATTTGTCCTGTTTGGTAATAAAAGACACGCCTTCGAGGCAAATGATCCTTATAGAAGTAAAAGATACGGGGATTGGCATGGATGAATTATTTGTAAATAATTTATTTGAAAAATTTTCGCAGGAAGACGTTTCCGTAACAAGGGAGTATGGCGGCACAGGCTTAGGGATGAGTATTTGTAAAGACCTGGCGGAACTGATGGGTGGTGAAATAATTGTAAAAAGCAAGAAAGGCGCCGGTACCAGTGTTTCTTTTAAAGTAGAATTTGAAAAAGGAAGGATGGAAGATTTGCCATCCAGGGAAACATTTTTTATTAATATAAATAAGGATATGCTGGCCAATAAAAAAATATTGGTGGTAGATGACAATAAAATGAACCGGTTGGTGGCGAAGACGATCCTTCATAATTACGGCGCCACTACCACAGAAGCGGTAAATGGCAGGGAGGCGATTGACCTGTTACGGCAATCTGAAATTGATTTGGTATTGATGGATATACAAATGCCGGTAATGGGAGGAATGGAAGCCACTAAAATCATCCGGGAAGAGATCAGCGCGACATTACCTGTTATTGCACTAACGGCTAATGCTATAAAGGGGGACGATGAAAAATGTATTGACGGAGGCATGAATGCTTACCTGTCTAAGCCATTTAAAGAAGACGACCTTCTGAAAATGGTATCTTTTTGGCTCAATGTGGGCAATGGAGAATCAGCCACAAAAAATGTGGAAGGCGCAGCATTGCCGGGAAAACTGTATGACCTGTCTATCATAAGAGCCATTAGCAGGGGCAATGATTTTTTTATATTAAAGATGGTGAATATGTTTATAGAACATACGCCTGTGCAGGTGGCTGAAATGGAAGCGAAGTATCACCAGAATGATTTAAAAGGCATGGGTGCCATTGCCCATAAAATAAAACCAGGTATTGATAATATGGGTATCGTTTCGCTCAAAGAAACCATTCGCGAAATTGAAAAGACCGGGAAGGCCGGTATCGACAATGATTCACTTGAAGACCTTTTGCAAACAGTTTCAAAAAATTTAGCCGCGGTTATTGAAGCGCTGCAAAAGGAATTTGGGGTAACTGTTGAGTAAGCCGGGAACTGGCCTGATTAGATGTCAACCAAAAAAAAATGTGAAGGAAATATGTTTCTTTTTTTTTGGAGGCCTGGATTAAGAATATCTATTTAGCCCGCCTGAATGCCGCAGTCGGGCAGGCTTCCTACCCAATATGGTTTTATTATTTCTTTTTTCCATAAAGAAATAATAATTGCCCTTATACTATAAGTCTTTATTGCGCTTTTCCACTTTTTATGCTGAAATACATCATCAATATGCTTTGAAGTTTGGATATCGTACTATCCTTTAATAGACAAAGCCAGCTTCGTTTACAGTATCCAAAACTTTGAATGGGGGATGAGGAAGTTCGTGGTTACGGCAACAATGGATACCTGTTGCAGTTTGGCCATGGTGTGAGGGATATTCCTTAAAAAGTATACACCTTTTTAATAAGCGGTAACCCTTTTAAGGAATGACAGGCTTTAATAAAGAATAAACCACATAAGTATTAAGATCTTGTATCATCTCCTGATCCAACCTTTCATCCCTGCTGAAATTGTTTTTTTTCAACAGTTTAATTGAATTTTTATTGTCATAACGCGAAAATGCCGTTATGGTTTCAAGATGCATATTTACAAATCCAAAATTGATAACTTCCTGGATAGCTTCCTGCATCATTCCTTTTCCCTGGAAGGCAGGATGCAATTCATATCCAATTTCCGCATGTTGTTTTTCTTTATCAATATTCCAGTAACAAATAGTGCCGATCAGTTTCGGCTCACTTTTTAAGCTGATGGCCCAATACACTGATTCGTTTTTTATTATTCCATCATTTATAGTACGTATAAATTGCGCGGCTTCATCAATAGTGGCGGTTTTTGGCCTGTCAATAAATTTATTTACCTCCCCGTTGGAGCGAAGTAAAAATATTTCAGGAGCGTCCGTTGGTGTAAGTTGTCTTAATGCCAAACGCGCTGTAATTAACCCAGGGAATGGACTAAAATTCAAATTAAGCATGGTTGAATGTATTACATGATAATCCCGGCAGCGGCTCTTAACCCTGCCGGCGGTTATTATAAACGAACTTCGAAACCGCCGTAAGGGTTTACAACCGCTGACGGGGTTGGCGCTTTAAAATTGCTGATCCTTTACAACACTTTTACCCAATAGTAATTTTTCTTCCCCTTTTGCACCAGTAAATACTTACCATTTAGTAATGCGTCTTCCTTTAGGGCAAGATCAATGGAATCTACTTTTACCTTATTGATACTTACACCACCTCCCTGTATCATTTTACGGGCCTCACCTTTGCTGGAAAAAATTTTTGTGTCGGCTAAAAAGCTTACCAAATCTATACCGTTGTGTAAAATAGCTTTCGAAAAGTCAACAGCCGGCACACCTTCCATCAACTGTAGTAATTGTTCTTCATTTAATTGCAGCAATATTTCCGCGGTATCATTGTTAAATAATATCCCGGAGGCTTTTACAGCGAATTCATATTCCGAACGGCTATGCACAAAACAGGTTACTTCTTCTGCAAGCTTTTTTTGCAGCTGACGCTGTTGTTCGTTGCCGGTATGTTGTACTATCAGGGCATCGATTTCATCTTTCGGTAAAAACGTAAATATTTTAATATATTTAATGGCATCTGCATCGGCAGCGTTCAGCCAAAACTGGTAGAACTGGTAGGGCGATGTTTTTGCCGCATCCAGCCAGATATTTCCTTTTTCTGATTTGCCAAATTTCCCCCCATCAGCCTTAGTGATGAGCGGGCAGGTAAATGCAAACGCCTCACCACTACTTTTTCTGCGGATAAGCTCAGTCCCGGTTACGATATTGCCCCACTGATCGCTGCCGCCCATTTGCAACCTGCATCCTTTGTTTTTGTACAGCCAGTAAAAATCGTAACCCTGTACCAGCTGGTAGGTAAATTCGGTAAAGCTCATCCCGCTATCACCTTCCAGCCTTTTGCGTACACTGTCTTTACTCATCATATAATTCACCGTAATATGTTTGCCGGTATCTCTTATAAAATCCAAAAAACCAATATGCCGGAACCAGTCGTAATTATTGACCATTTCAGCAGCATTAGGAATCGATTTATCAAAATTCAAATACTTTTCCAATTGAACTTTTACCCTTGCTACATTATGGTTAAGGATGTCTTCGCTTAATAAGTTTCTTTCCTCACTTTTACCGCTTGGGTCGCCTACCATACCCGTAGCGCCACCTACCAGCGCAATGGGTTTATGCCCGCATTTTTGTAAATGTATCAATAGGATGATGGGTACCAGGTTGCCAATATGCAGGCTATCGGCTGTAGGGTCGAAGCCGATATAACCTGAGGTCATTTCTTTGTTTAACTGCTCTTCGGTTCCCGGCATTATATCCTGTACCATTCCCCGCCAATTCAATTCCTGGATCAGATTTTTCATACTTCTTTCCTTTACCCGCTTTTTTTGGCGAACTTATGCAAATGTGGGCAGAAAAATTGAGAAAATTAAGAATTGGGTTACGGCAGAATTTAATTCCTCTCCAATTAATTCACCTTGTACGTTTAAGCCGGGGATTAATTAGCAATGATCATGATCCGGGCAAAAGCAAATAAGGGCTGTATCAACCAAATTATCAATTATCAATAATCAATTTAACCTGTGCAGCCCTTTCCCCTGCAACTATGTCTCAATATAAAATAAAGGATATTTTGAGTTGATAAAAAGGCGCCGTTTTTAAAGCCTATTATTCATTATTTTTGCATAGTACCAAGTTTTCCCAAAAGCACAATTTACTTAGGGATTCCTCGTTTTATCCTATAGTTTATCCTAAAAAAGTAATACTAATAACCGGAAAACAAATATATGCGCCAAAAACTTCCTGCTTTTTTAATTGGTATCTTATTGTTGCCTGTTTTTTCTTATGCCCAGTTTAGAAAATATTCCAATGAGTTTCTCAATATCGGGGCAGGTGCCAGGGGGCTTGCGATGGGCAGCGCACAGGTGGCTTCTGTGGATGACGCCACAGCAGGCTACTGGAACCCGGCCGGACTGGCAGGAGTAAAGGATCATCCTAATTTTAATTTAATGCATGCTGAATATTTTGCGGGCATCGGAAAATATGATTACGGCTCCATCGCATTACCCATCCAGGATAATAGAAGAACCATTGGATTTTCACTCCTCCGTTTTGCCGTCGATGATATTCCCAACACCTTATTTTTAGTAGAGCCCGATGGAAGTATCAACTACAATAATATTCAGACCTTTTCATCAGCTGATTACGCCTTCTTATTTTCGTTTGCGCAAAATCTTAAAGAAACCGAAGATCAAAGTATCAGTTTTGGGGTAAATGCAAAAATTATCCACCGCAAAGTAGGCAGTTTTGCAAGCGCCTGGGGATTTGGTTTTGATGCAGGGTTACAAATGCATGGGGAAAACTGGCATGCCGGTATTGTGGCCAGGGATGTAACCACTACATTTAATGCCTGGTCCTTTAAATTTACCGAAAGGGAAAAGGAAGTGCTGTACCTGACAAACAATGAGATACCTGTAAAATCAACTGAATTAACCGCACCCCGTTTAGTGATCGGCGGCGGATATGATTTTAAACTGAGCGGCTCATTAAAGCTTTTGGCGGAAGCAAATGTGAATTTAACTTTCGACGGTAAACGCAATACTGTTATCAGCAGCAATGCTGTCAGCGTGGATCCCAGCATCGGACTGGAGGCCGCTTTAAAAGATGTTTTTTTTATAAGGGCAGGCATTACCAATTTTCAGAAGGCATTGGCGGATGGAGATACCCTGAATCAAAAAAAAGTATGGATATACCAACCCAGTTTGGGCGCGGGAATTAAAATTAAGAATGTAATGATCGACTATGCATTCACTAACCTTGCCAATCAATCAAACCCGTTGTACACGCATATATTTTCACTTCGCTTTAATTTAGTAAAAAGAGAAGCTGAGTACCCATAACCATTATGAAATGTCAATCATATAATGCAATGAAAAAATTATTATTTCCATTTTTTATAATGTGTACGCTGGCAGGTACTGCACAATATAACAACAACTGGATCGATTATAATAAAACCTACTATAAGTTTAAGGTGGCTAAAGATGGATTGTATCGTATCGGCCAGGCGGCTTTGTCTTCTATAAACCTTGGAACCATACCTGCCGAACAATTTCAATTGTGGAGAAATGGGGAACAGGTGCGTTTATATACCTCTATAGCCGCCGGGCCGCTGGGCAGCAATGATTATATTGAATTCCAGGGGAAAATGAATGACGGCATTCCGGATAAACCATTGTACAGGATTGCGGATAACCAGCTTTGTGACAGCTTTAGCTTACATACCGATACGGCGACTTATTTTTTGACGGTAAATGCGGCTGCAACAAATTTGCGTTACAGCAATGGCACTAATAATGTGAGCGGGAATACGCTTTCTCCGGAGCCTTATTTTATGAGACGGGTAGAGCAGCCATACAAGCAAATGTATAACCGTGGTTTTGCAAATTTGGTGGGCGAATATGTATATTCTTCTTCCTACGATGCGGGCGAAGGATGGACTACCGGTGATATTGCTCCCTGTTGTCCGCTTTCCCAAATTTTTACCGGGTTAAATGTATATACTGCGGGTCCGGCCAACAGCGTTTCATTTTACATTGCGGCCTTTGGTAACGCCGCGTTGAATGCCCAGTTTACAAGAAATTTACAGGTAAAATTAAATAATACACTGGTCATTGATACAGCGCTTAATAATTTTACCGTTCTCAGAAAGCAATTGAATAATCTGCCATTAAGTTACCTGCAAAGCCCGGATAACATGACGGTAACGGTAGTTGGCGTAAATGCGCCTCTAAATGGCAACGACAGGATAGTGGTTGGTACGATGGCAGTCACCTATCCGGCCAAATTTAATTTTAATAATTCAGCAAATTTTTATTTTGAATTAGCCCCATCGGCCGCAGGCAATTATCTTGAAATCGATAATTTTAATGTGGGTGGAGTACAACCCGTATTATACAGTATCAACGATGGCAGAAGATACCTGGGCGATATTGCCGTAGCCGGAAAGGTAAGATTTGCATTGCCCGCCTCACCTGGCCCGGTAAGAAAATTTATTTTGGTGAACCAGGGTCTAAGTAATATCAATACAGTCAGTTCATTTACGCCCAAAACATTTATTAATTATAACACCGCTTCCAACCAGGGCGATTACCTGATCATTACCAACCCTTCATTATTCAACGATGGAAATGGCAATAATTACGTTGATCAGTACCGGGCTTACAGGGCCTCTTCAATTGGCGGTGGTTACAATGTAAAAGTGATTTCCATTGATGAATTGACCGACCAGTTTGCTTTTGGTATAAAAAAGCACCCTGCGGCAATCCGCGATTTTATCCGGTTGGCAAGCCAGCAGTTTAATCTAAAGCCGAAATATATTTTCCTGGTAGGCAGGGGAATGGGATCGATAGATTTCAAGAATAATGAGAACAGCCCTAATATTGAGAAATTAGATTTGGTGCCAACATTCGGCTGGCCGGCCTCTGATATTTTGCTGGCGGCGGAGCCCGGACAAGTGGTACAGGTTGTGCCAATTGGGCGTTTATCCGTTATCAACGGCGCGGAAATAAAACTCTATCTCGACAAAGTAAAGCAATATGAAGCGGCACAGGTTTCTACTTCCCATACAGTTGCTGATAAAGGATGGATGAAAAATTTTATTCATGCGGCCGGTGGCATTACTGCCGAAGAAAATGCAGATTTTACTTATTATCTGAATGGTTACGGTGCCATTGCAAAGGATACTTCTTTGGGAGCCAAGGTAGAAACATTTCAAAAGGAATCCTCTTCCCAGGTCGTTCAGGCAAACGGGGAGCGGATTGAACAACTTATCAACGAGGGTACTGGTTTTATTCAATACTTTGGCCATTCCTCCGCCAATACACTGGCATTTAACCTGGATGTCCCTGAAAATTATTCTAATTCGGGAAAGTATCCTTTCTTCAATGTGAGCGGTTGTAGTGCAGGCGATAATTACATTTATGATCCCACGCGATTAAACGGAAATACCTCGCTGTCAGAAAAATGGGTACTGGCAGATCAGCGCGGCAGCATCGGGTTTTTAGCCAGTACGCATTTGGGAATTCCGCCTTTTTTAAATTTTTACAATACAAAATTATACCAGGCTTTTTCACGCACATTATACGGCAATACGATCGGTAATCAAATGAAGTATGTAAATCAGAGTTTGGGCGCAAATCCACAGTCCCTGGATTTTTATACCCGTATTCACCTCGAGCAACTGAACCTGAATGGGGATCCGGCCATAAAAATTAACGCCTTTGCATTGCCGGATTATGCGATTGAGGATCAGTTGATAAAACTTAGCCCTTCTATAATTACGGTAGCGGATAACAGCTTTAATATAAAAGCAAAAATCCTGAATCTTGGTAAAGCCGTGGGCGATTCGATCAGGATCACTGTAAAAAGATTGCTGGCTAATGATACCCTGCAGGTGATCTATGACAAGTTGGTACCGGGCATTTATTACGCGGATTCACTTGATCTCACTATCCTTATCAATAACGTAACGGATAAAGGATTAAATAAATTGATCTTTACGGTGGATGCGGATAATAAAGTGACGGAATCATCTGAAACAAATAATTCATTCACTAAAGAATTCACCATTTTTGAAGATGAGATACGACCCGCATTCCCCTATAATTTTTCAATCGTAAACCAGCAGAATACCCGATTTGTAGCATCTACCGCCAACCCGTTGAGTGTTGTGCGGCAGTACCTGATGGAATTGGATACTACGGAATTATTTAATTCACCCTTTAAAAAACAATACAATGCCAGTGGTATAGGAGGTGCAATAGAATTTTCGCCTTCCAGCATCACTTACAAAGACAGTACCGTTTACTATTGGCGAACATCGATCGTACCCTTAAACAACGGGCAGCAGATATGGAATACTTTCTCCTTTGTTTATCTCGCCAATGGCAGTACCGGGTTCAACCAGTCGCATTATTTTCAACACCAGAAGAGTATTTACAGCAGTACGATCAGTCTTGACCCCGACAGGTTATTTCATTTTACCAAAGCACCCCACAACCTGGTGATCAATACCGGCCTGTTTCCTTTTCTCAAAGATGACAAGATCAATGTTAATCTCGATTTTGAACGGTTGGAATATTATGGTTGCGTGTACAATTCACTCCAGTTCATGGTATTTGATACTACCACACTGGAGCCATGGAAAAACTATAATGATGCATCCGGACACGGGAGGTTTGGAAGTAATCCTGTATGCACGGCGCCAACGAGGAATTTCTTTGAATTTTCTTACCAGGATCCGGTTAGCAGAAAACATGCCATCGATTTTATCGATAGCATTCCTGGTGGCTTGTTTGTATCAATTACCAACCTGGGAGTTGCGCCTAATACCGCCTTCATCCCTGTCAACAATACGTTCATCAATGATTGGAAGGCTGACCAGGCAACCCTTGGAACAGGCAATTCTTTGTATCATAAGTTAAGATCTATTGGATTTAACACGATTGACAGCTTTTATCACAACCTTCCGTTCTCTTATTTCTACAGGAAAAATGTGAGCACATATACGCCTTCGCAAATAATGGGCCCTGCCCAGGATTCGTATGTAAGGAATATTATCCCATTGGTTACAACCTATAATTCCGGAACGATTGAATCACCTTCTTTTGGTCCTGCCAAAAAATGGAACTCACTGCATTGGCGCGGCAAAACGCTGGACGCCGGGGCAGGTGATACCGTGCAAATACAGGTGTATGGTATTAAAGCGAATGGTACCCAAAGCCTGGTGGCTACCGTATCTCCCGGAACGGACACTACACTGGCGTTTATTGATGCGGCTGTGTATCCTTTTGTAAAATTGAAAATGCTGAATAAGGATGGAAACTTTAAAACTCCTAACCAGCTAAACTACTGGAGAATTAACGCAGACTATGTACCGGAAGGAGCAGTGGCTCCCAATATTTTATTTAGCATGCCGGACAGTGTGGACCAGGGGGAGAAAATTAATTTTTCATTGGCTTTTAAGAATATCAGCCCGGTTGCCTTTGATAGTCTTACTATTAAATTCACCATTACCGATCGTAGCAATGTCCTCCATTCAATTGCCATTCCAAAAAAGAAAGCCCTTGTATCCGGTGATACATTGGTAGTGAGCTATAGCATTGATACAAAAGATTACCCGGGTATCAATACTTTGTATGTAATGGTAAATCCGGATAATAACCAGCCCGAGCAATACCTGTACAACAACTTTATTTATAAGAATTTCTTTGTAAAAGAGGATAAGTTCAATCCGTTGCTGGATATAACTTTTGACGGGGTGCATATTTTAAACAAAGATATTGTTGCATCCAGGCCGCATATATTGGTGAAGCTGAAAGATGAAAGCAAATTCCTTTTATTGAGTGATACCGCCTCGCTAAAAGTACAGGTACATTACCCGGAAGATGCTACAGATGTGTACCGTAATTTTTACTTTGGAGATAACATGCGATTTATCCCGGCTACTACGGGAGCCGATAATACAGCATCTATAGAATTTTCACCATTCTTTCCGGAAGATGGCGAGTATGAATTAAAAATATCGGGTAAAGATATGGTGGGTAATAAGGCGGGCAATATTGAATATAAGGTGACCTTTAATGTGCTGAATACACCGATGATCAGCAATATGCTTAACTATCCTAATCCGTTCACTACATCCACTGCATTTGTATTCACCCTAACCGGTAGTGAAGTGCCCCAGAATATGCGCATACAGATACTTACGATTACCGGTAAAATCGTGCGGGAGATCACGAAGGCTGAACTGGGCGACATTCATATCGGCCGCAACATAACAGAGTTTAAATGGGATGGCACGGATATGTATGGACAAAAGCTGGGCAATGGAGTTTATCTGTACCGGGTACTTACTAACCTGAATGGTAAATCTTTGGATAAATACAAATCTGATGGGGATCAAACCGATAAATTCTTTAATAAAGGATATGGTAAAATGTATTTGATGCGGTAAAATATTTTGTTGGAAGTTTTTTAAAAATCATATTTTGTTGAAAGGCATTGGTACTGAGCGTAGCCGAAGTATTCGTGGCATCGGCATTTATCCCGCCACGATGGGATAAAAATGGCATCACTGACATTACACAAAAACGTTTCAATCCAAATTTAAACAGCTTCCAGGGGATTTACCTTTTTGTAAATGTCACTAAAGAGCATACGGGATAGTATAACCATTTATCTAAATATTGATTACATCTAATTTGAATCCATTATTTTTGTTTGATGGAAGTAAATGATGCATTGGTGGATAAACTGGCAAATCTTGCCAGGTTACAGTTTGATGACGCAGAAAAGGCGGGTATTAAAAAAGACCTGCAGCGAATGATACAATTTGTAGAGAAACTGAATGAATTGGACACTACCGGTGTACCTCCGTTGCTTCATATGAGCGAAAATGTAAATATCCTTAGAGAAGATGAAGTAAAAGGGAGCATCAGCAGCGGGGAGGGACTAAAGAACGCTCCATTGCATGATGAGCAATTTTTCAAAGTACCGAAAGTGATAAGGAAGTAGTTACCGGATTGAAATGTGGAAAAGTTGATTGGTTCTTTATTTAAAATGCAACAATCACCACTTCAAGCGATCAACTACCAACGATCAACGAACAACGATCAACAACCAACAACCAACAACCAACAATCAACAGGCAATATGCAAAAAATTATTCATCTGGAAAATATCTGTAAAAGTTATTACCTGGGCAAAAATGAATTGCAGGTACTCAAAGGTATTAACCTGGATATTTATAAAAATGAATATGTGGCCCTGATGGGCCCAAGCGGTTCCGGAAAATCAACGCTCATGAATATTTTAGGCTGCCTTGATACCGCCACCAACGGGAGATATGTTCTCAACGGAAAGGACGTTAGCAGTATGCCGGACAATGACCTGGCTGAAGTTCGTAATAAAGAGATTGGTTTTGTATTTCAGCAATTTAACCTGTTACCGCGACTTACCGCAGTGGAAAATGTGGCATTGCCGCTGATTTACAGCGGTATTGGTAAAACCGAAAGAATTGAAAGGGCAATGGAAGTATTGGGCAAGGTGAAATTAGACGACCGTAGTAAGCATAAACCAAACGAACTGAGTGGCGGACAATGCCAGCGGGTAGCTATAGCAAGGGCCCTGATAAATAATCCTTCTATAATATTGGCGGATGAACCCACGGGGAACCTTGATTCTAAAACATCTTTTGAAATAATGGACATCTTAGGTAAAATTCACAATGATGGAAATACAGTGATCCTGGTTACGCATGAAGAAGACATATCCGGGTTTGCCCACAGGGTGGTACGTTTAAGGGACGGAGTTATTGAAAGTGATAAAATAAATACCCATCCTTCCGTTATCGCACCGCAACTTGTGTAGGGCATTTTTATTTTTTAAACTAATCGCCCTTTTTTTTGTTGCTTCATTTAACCGTCCGATAATGGCACTAAAAATCTATACAAAAACCGGCGACCTGGGTAAAACCAGCCTAATTGGCGGCACAAAGGTTCCTAAAAGTCATTTGCGCATCGAAAGCTATGGTACCGTAGATGAATTAAATTCGTATATCGGGTTGGTAAGCGACCTGGCATCGGATGATCAAACCAGGATAATTCTGAAAGAAATACAGGATCGTTTATTTACAGTCGGATCTTCGCTGGCCTGCGATCCGGAGAAAGAACCGTTGATGAAAATCCCTGATCTGAAGGAAGCCGATATTGTATTGTTGGAAATTGAAATAGATAGCATGAACCAGGTTTTATTACCTATGAAACACTTTATCCTGCCGGGCGGCCATCCTGCTGTTTCCACCACGCATATAGCCCGCTGTGTATGCAGGCGCGCCGAAAGGATTTGTGTAAATATGCAGGAGCACAACTTATTTGTAGACCCGCTGGTGATCAAATATATGAACCGCTTAAGCGATTACCTTTTTGTTTTAAGCAGGTACCTGGGGCACCTGATGGGGGTGGGGGAGGTGGCGTGGAAACCTCGTGTTAATTAGCTGATTAGCGAATGTGCTAATTTGCTAATTAACTACAGCGGCCATCAGTACATTAGCACATTAGCAAATTATCGAATTAGCTAATTATCTTCCCGTCTTTCATATGCAATATCCTGTCACTCATTTGCGCTAATTCTTCATTGTGCGTTACAATCAGGAAAGTTTGATTAAATTTTTCTCTCAAATCAATAAATAACTGGTGCAATTCCTTTGCATTCGAGCTATCCAGGTTACCGGTAGGTTCATCGGCCATGATGATCGACGGGCTATTTATCAACGCCCTTGCAACCGCCACTCTTTGTTGTTCGCCCCCTGAAAGTTGCTGCGGTTTATTTTCCATTCGGCTGGAAAGGCCTAAAGTTGTTAACAAATTAGTTGCTTTTTCAATTATTTCTCTTTTTTTAAATCCTGCGATCCATCCGGGGATACACACATTTTCCAGGGCGGTAAACTCCGGCAATAAATGATGAAACTGAAAAACAAAGCCAATATTTTTATTTCTGAAAGACGATAATTTTCTGCCGGTAAGCTGCTCAATTTTTTTTCCATCGAGTGAAACTGACCCCTTATCCGCCTTGTCAAGGGTGCCAAGAATGTGCAACAGCGTGCTTTTCCCGGCCCCGGAGGAACCGACGATGCTCACAATTTCCCCTTTTACGATATGTATATCAACACCTCTTAAAACGGGTAGTGAACCGTAATTTTTAAATATATTCGTAGCTATAAGCATCTGGCTAAAGTAATTAATTATTAAGGATTAATAGGGTATCAGAGTCATTATTTAGCAGTTTTTTAAAGGGGTATAAGGCCAATGTTAAAAAACACATTTGTTTAATTCCACCAAACTTTTACATTTGCAAAAATTAA
>JBDTVX010000021.1:0-25431 GCA_040007015.1 Ferruginibacter sp.
TGTCTTTATGTTCCAGGTCGCCTTCCAGCGGGATCGAAATAATTTCCATATTGTCATGAGGATGCCTGCCAAAACCCATTCCCGGATCGACCTGGTCGTCGTTCAATACACGCAATACCCCAAAATGCATTCTATCAGGATTGTAATAATCACCAAAACTGAAGCTTTGTTTACTATCAAGCCATCCATGGTTTGCATGCCCCCTGGTATCAGCCTTATGAAGCACGATATCGAAGACTGGCCCGGGATCGGTGCCGGGTAAATGGTTTGATCCCATCACTTCCAACTCCTTCAATTCATCGATATCATTTTTAAGAACATTGCCCGATGTTGCATCAGTGGCAAACATGCCTGTTCCCGTGAAACCTTTCTTTATAAAAACTTTCTTTTCCATGGTATACATTTTTAGCTGTTTTTAAAATACAAATTTACCCCGGGAAAAATCACCGGGCAATGAACTAAGACAAGAAATCGAGAATGTGCCCTGATTTTTGATGTCTGATTTAAAAAAGCGATTTTTAAAGTACAAAGGTGCGATGCCAAAACCTTACGGGCATTGATCTATGACAAGAAAATGTAAAGGGTGGAAATTATTTTCTGGCAATTTTTGTTCTCACCTTGCTGAGGAATTCGGGGGATATGCCAAGATAGGATGCAATATAGTGTTGGGCCACTCGCTGCGGAATGGTGGGATAGCGTTTTAAAAAATCAAGGTATTTTTCCCGGGCTGATGTGGAGATCGTTTTAAACAACCGGCGTTGCAATACTGCCAGGTTTCGCTGTACCATTAACCGAAAAACCCTTTCCAGTTTTGGCACCCTTGCCATGAGGTCTTCTTTGGTTTGTGGTGACAGGATCAGCAACTCGCAATCTTCCAGCGTTTCGATAAACATACTACTGGGAGTATGATCCTGGAAACTGGCTATATCACTCACCCACCAGTCTTCTATGGCAAATTGCAGGGTAACTTCAAAACCATTTTCATCAATATAATAATTGCGGATGCAGCCCTTATTGATGTAGGCTTCAAAATTACAAATATCGCCTTCGTGCAATAATATTGTCTTTTTGGGTATGGGTCTATACTGCAGTATCGAATTAAAATATGCTAATTCTTCGGTGGATAAATTAGTACACTTTGTTACATGGCGATTGATCTGGTCAAACATATTGCAAATATAAGTATCCGGCGGTAACGGGGCAATGAAGACGGGGCTGCCGCACGAAAATCGATTACTTAAAAAGGGGCTCTTTCTTAATCCCGAAGGCCCGCAGGGATGTAATTATTATAGAAAATGAATGATCGCTGAGTTTTGAAAACCCCGAAGGGGTGAAATGACGCCCCTTCGGGGTTCAAAATACTCCTGTAATCTATTTTTTCTATAATAATATCAGCCCTGCCCGTTCCGTTCAGGCGGGCTTTCAGGCTTTTAAAAAATTTCGTGCGTGCGCCCTGCAATGAAGACCCTGCTGCTGCATAAAAAATTCCATTTTTCTATTTTTGTAAATGATGGAGATTCCAATTACAATCAAAATATTCGTAAGCTCATATATCTTTACTGTAAGGAATATATAATCATTGAGCCATGAAAAAAATCAGCGGCGGCTATCTAAGTATTATCCGTCAAACTATGCTTTGTCTTCCGGGTGTAACCGAAGGCACCTGTTTTGGCACGGAGACTTTTTATGTCAGTAAAAAATTATTGGCCAGGATGAAAGAGGATAATGAAACGCTGGTGGTATTTACCCCTGACCGTGATGAATGGACAAATAAGGACGAAAGCATTTTTTTTGTTACGGATCATTATCGCAACTATCCCTTTGTTTTGGTAAGCCTGTCAAAAGTGAAAAAGTCCGACTTGTCGCAAATACTAAATGAGGCCTGGAAGAACAGGGCAGGAAAGAAATTATTGAACCTGGCCCGAAAATAAAAAACGCCCCGCTAACCTTTAATTTCAATATATCAGTTAACATAGAGTGCTGACGATTTAGTGCGAAAAAAAAATTCCAGCCAGGGGGTGAATAAATACGATTGTCTCTATTCCGGTGAAGTTTTTTTTACATGGTGGCTACCCGTTTTTCCCCGCTGTCAATTGTAAAAAATCCTTTTGATTTTTTTTTGCCCGGCAGGCTGTTATCCCAATATGCAATGGTAACAGTCAATGTATTTTTCACATGCAGTGTTTTTTCAATTTGTGCCAACCCCTTTTGTGACGATACCTTCAGGCGGTGCTCTCCATCATCGAGAGAGATGCGATGCCTTTGCCAGTTATGCTGTACGGGCTGGTTGCCTTCAACAAAAAAATTTTCGCTTACTATTTTATTACCATCAACCAGGATTTCGATATCAACAGGGTTAATATCGAAACTCTGGTTGCTGATAACCAATTCAACATTGTCTTTTTGATTGCTGGCAGACATAGATTTTTTCTTCTTCAATTAAAATGCCAATATGGTTGAGGGTGTAAGGTTGAAGGTGCCTTACACCTTCAACCTTATACCTTTTAAAGCTCTTTAGCATCAGCTCCACGAAATTAATTTCAATGAATTGGTCGAGGTCTTTACACAGGTAAGTATAGGTGGCGCACCGGTAAGCGCTTCACTCTGTGTAATAGAACTTGCATCCCCCGCAAGATTTGCGCTATCCCCTATGCGGGTGATGCTTCCGCTTGCAGCCGTCTGCCAGAGTATTACTTTTAAGTGACCATCTCCTGTACGTACACCGGTAACGACGCGATTTCCTGAGAGCGATACATCATGATCATCCGTTTCGCCGGCAAGGCTGCCACTATCATTTAACCGGGTAATTGAGCCATTGCCCGCTATGTTCCAGGTAATGAGCTTTAGGCTATCATTTGCAGCTTTAACAGCAGTTACCACATGACCAAACTGATCCACCGTGGCCCTTACCAGCCGTGCATTACCGGCCAGGCTGCCACTATCCGCGAGGCGTGTGACAGCAGTATTGCTTACGCTCCATGAGATTAATTTGAGGTCGTTGTTTCCAGCACGAACCGCTGTAATCAAGCGGGTAGGTGATAAAGCAACCAGGTCGATATCTGAAACGGTACCGGCGAGGTTTCCACTATCTGCTACGCGTGTTATCGTTCCGTTTGCTGCTAGCCGCCAAACAATAAGAAGCAAGTTCCCGTTACCAGCCTTGCATGCGGTTACAAAGCGATTATTCCCCGCCGTTGCTATACGAATGATGCTTGCTGTTCCTGCCAATCCGCCACTGTCTGCCAGGCGGGTAATGGTAGTTCCTCCCGCATTTATGTTCCATGAGATCAACAGCAGGCGGCCCGCACCGCTACGACAGGCTGTTACAAAATGAGAGCCTGATGCGTTACGGGCGATGGCAATGGACGTGGCTGCACCAGCCTGGCTGGCACTATCGCCGGTACGTGTAATACTGCCATTGGCAGAAACGTTCCATCCAATTAATTTGAGGCTCCCGTTCTGCGCGCGGACAGCAGTAATTGCCTGGTGCTGGTTATGCCTTGCAACAGCGATTTCAGAAACAAAACCTGCCTGCGATCCGCTGTCGCCGCGGCGGCAGAGAGTCGGATAAAGCAGGCGCGCCCCATTGATATCATCCTGCGTAAGCGCACGCCTCACCCCCCCATATGATGGGAACATAACAGAACCCGCAACAGCAGAATGATCCAGGCCTAAAAGATGACCGATCTCGTGAAGTGCTACGGTTTCCACGTCGAATGTACTACCTGTGCCTGTAAGGCTCCATGTTTCCGCGTCGTCGAAATGAAGTTCTCCTGCATGGCTGCCTCCGCATGGCGGCGGGTAAAAACCATGCGCAAGCACATTACCCGCTCCATCAAAAGGGGAACCATCACCATGGTTACCAGTAAACCAGCCGATAACAAAATCAGTAGGCGCTGCAGTAAGTTCCTGGAAACTTACACCACAAAATACAGAGGCCCATGTTTTAAAAGCATTTCGTACAGCGTTCCGTTCCTGGGTGCCTGAAACATCATTTGTACCATTTACAAAACGATACGTGAATTGCGTTTTATTATAGCCGCAGCCTCTAAGAACAAAACTCCCCGATTCACCACCACGGATACTTAGTATAGCGCCCAGATCTGGGGTGCCGCACCGGTGCATTTGCAATGCAGTACTGGTTTTAGGATTTAATTCGCCGGTTTCTTCAATACCAAAAACGCCCTGGAAAGATTTTAATGCCCTGGATGTGGGCTCATCTAATTTACCGGGGCTAATAACACTGTTTAAATAACCGAAACGCGTAAGATATTTTTGCACCTTGCCAATATCTGAATTTTCGGTACCAATTGCCGCAGATTTGTTTTCCAGTTCAAAACGAATGGGGGACTTTGATTTTTTACTTTTTTTTCCGGATTTAGTTTGCGCTGATTTAGTTTTTGCGCGTGTTGTTTTTAATTTCATAGCAATTTTTTTTTTTAGATTTAATACGGTTAGCCGTTTTTTAAAACAATGTAATAAAAACAGGATGCCCCGGATTTAATATTGTTTTAAAGCCTGCTAATTTAAATATAAGCTAAAGGTGAAAAGATTTTCAAATATAAATCCAGGTAGATATACTTGTTTTTTTAGGTATACCTACCTGTTTTTTTTCTTGCAACCAATCTATTTATTAAGACGGAATACCAGGTTTAAGAGGAATCAGTTTTTGTTGGGTATGCTGCCATTTATAAATGTGCCAACACAAAAAATCGTGTATGCTTTACAGTTAGTGACCGGTTTATTTAACGATCCATAGTTTTGATACCGGAAGTACTAAACCCGGCGCAAAAACTTTATTCTTTTACAAGTCTTTTTTCTAATTCTTCCAATGATACCCCCTTTGTTTCGGGAACTTTTGTTAAAACCCAAATCAATTGCAATACCATCATAAATGCAAAAAAGGCAAAAATTGGCCAGGGGTTATCTTTAAAAATCCCATTGTTCGCATCCAGGAAAACAGGAGTGATTAATGTAATCACTGCAGCAAATACCCAGTGAACACTTGCGCCAAAGGATTGCCCCGTTGCCCGTACTTTGTTGGGAAATATTTCGGATATAAACACCCATATTACCGCTCCCTGCCCTACAGCATGCGATGCAATGAACATTAATAAAAACAATAGCAGGAAACCCGCATTTGCACCGGAATAAAAAGACCAGGCGACCAGGGAAAGACTAACGATATATCCTATTGAGCCAATAACAAGCAATGTTTTCCTGCCAGCGCGATCAATTAAATACAGACCCACGAATGTAAAAAGCAGGTTAACCCCGCCAATTGAAATTGAATTGAACAAAGAATCCTTTGCGGCAAGCCCGGCCCTTTCCAATATCTCAGGCGCGTAATATAAAATAAAATTAATGCCCGACCACTGATTGAAAAATGCAACCATAAACGCCAGCCATATTACTGTTTTATATTTTGAGCTAAAAAACCTCACCTTTTGGCCCAACTTTGATTCATGCTCATTACTTGCAGAAATAGAAGCAATTTCTTCATCCGCATTGGTAACACCAAGCTTTATCATCACTTCCTTTGCAGTAATAAGATCTTTTTTTATGGATAGTAACCAACGCGGGCTTTCAGGAATACGGAAAACCATGGCTGTATAAATTATCGATGGCACTGCCATTACACCCAGCATCCAGCGCCAGTCGTTTTCACCGCCCAGTCCTTTAAAAAAATAATTGGACAGGAAGGCGATCAATATCCCAAACACGATATTAAACTGGTACATGGCCCCCAGTCGCCCCCTTGTTTTAGGTGTGGAAATTTCTGAAATATATGTTGGAGCAGCTACTGATGAAATGCCAATTCCCAATCCCCCAATGAAACGGAAAAAGGAAAACATATAAGGCCCCTGCGCCAATGCTGATCCGATGGCCGACACACTAAACAATATACCAATCCACAACAACACTTTTTTTCTTCCGAATTTTTGGGTGGGTATACCTCCAAAAACTGAACCCACCACTGTTCCCCACAATGCCATTGACATAATAAAAAAACCATGAAACCATGGGGACGTGTGCCAAAGCTCTTTAATTGGAAGATTGGCCCCGGAAATGACAACTGTATCGAATCCGAAAATAAATCCGGCGAGTGCGGCTATTAAAGAAATAACAAAAAGATTATAGCCCCCTTTTACAGATTGGTTGTTTGTTGAATTGATGGCTTGCATT
Organism: Ferruginibacter sp.; assembly: GCA_040007015.1. Classification (GTDB taxonomy): domain Bacteria; phylum Bacteroidota; class Bacteroidia; order Chitinophagales; family Chitinophagaceae; genus Ferruginibacter. The sequence continues at coordinate 6,187 of JBDTVX010000021.1, forward strand.
TTTTATTTTTATAAATGAATAAATGAATACTTGTCAAAAAAGGCGAATAATTTTACATCTTCAACTTTTATTTCGCAAAATCAAACCCCGTGATTTGAAGTAACATGTAATACTACATTTTTTCACTAACACGCCCTTACTATTTTGGATGCAATATCCGGGGTGCAGAAAGATTTCTATTTAATCCATCCATCAGCAACGCATCTAACTGGCAATATTACCCCCAATTTACCAATCCCTGCGGTGATTTTTACATAAAAAATCACATAATAAATTTTGTAAACCCCGGGAAAGCTGCTGAGCAAAAATTTTAAATATTTACCCGGCATTAAGTGTGGGGATGCCCGCGAGCTTTCTTCAACAGTTTATTTTAGTATGAATAATCGATCATCCGGGGAATAGTTGCAACCATTGGTTTTAATATTTTACTAAATATGATTTCTCATTCAAATGATTTCTAAGGAATCCGGGCTTATTACTAATTCAGCTGCAACCTATGTTCAGGGTGGTTAAATCACTGACGTTGATTGACCGGTTCAGATGCTGGTGAATAACATAATCATATCCACTAATTGCGCGTGCTGTTAATATTTTTAGAAAAAAATCTGCCAACTAAAAGTTGTCTGGGTTTTCAGCTTACTTTGAATATTGGTAAATAATTTAACCACATGAAGAAAAGTATACCCGTTATTTCCAGCATTATCTTTTGTATCATTATCTTCACTTCCTGTTCAAATTCGTTGCATGACAAATATACCACAGGTCTGATTGTGTACAAGGAATTCGATAAAAGCAGGATATTTGACACAACCTCAAATTCAAAATCTCCTGCTTATTACCGGCCTGTTAAAATAGACATGTTTTATCCCTCAATTGAAAAAACCGGAAAGGCAGCATTGACCTATGGCGATATACTTGATATGTACGAGCAGAGAATGAACTATAACACTTCAATTGATTCCTGCAAAAAGGTAAGCGCTACACTGGCAAAGATTTTTGGCGACTATTTGCACGCTGACAGTTCGAAAATCCTTGCCTATAAAACAGCAATATTTAAGGACATCCGGGTGCCGGAAAAAAAACTGCCTTTGATTATCTATGCGGCGGGAATGAACGGCAGCAGTTGGGAAAACCCTATCTTATTTGATAGTTTAACCAAAGCAGGTTATGTAGTGGCCGCAATCAGTTCTGTGGGAAAATTCCCGGGATTCATGTCAGGTGCGGTTGACCTGGATGAACAGGTTGAGGATATTTTATTTGCCAAACAAAAAATGGCCGCGTTGCCATTTATTGATACTAGTAAAATTGGGTTGCTCAGTTGGAGTTTAGGGGGTAGTGCAATTTCAAAAGCTGCAATGATCTCAAAGGATTTCAAATGCCTGCTTTCGTTTGATGGTACGGAAATTCATTATTATGGATTTGATACCGCCTGGGATAACGAGTACAATGTAATGAAGTTGATACCGCCATTTAATCCTGCATCGATAAATATTCCTTATTTATACTTAAGCAGCGAGCATCCAAAAAAAATCGACTCTATTTATATTCTACCCGCGCATATCATTTCACCGGATAAATATTTTTTACAGTTCAAAAACGGCACGCATGAAGACTTTTCGTCACTGATCACCATTGGCAAAAATGTTACACCAGGCCTTGGTAATATCGACAGTAGCCGCCACCAGGTTGTGTGCGGATTAACGCTGACCTTTTTCAACCAATATTTAAAACAATCAAATACGGTAACAACCGCAGACTATATCAATAAACTCGTAGCCGGAAAGCCGGGATTTTATAGTACCAGTTATCCCGAAAAATAATTTGGCAAAAGCTGAAAAGGTAGCTACTGATATTTCAATATTGCAAAGTTTATAAAAGGGCTTCGACCTCTTGCTGTTTTTCTATATCATCTGATACCTTTAATGGATTTTTAAGGGGCCGCCCCAATTCTTTCCAATAAATTGTCATAAGATCACCATCCAGCAATTTCAACTGATCCCCAAAGCTAAATGCATCGGCCCCAAAAAAATGAACATGGGCCTGCAGGGGAATGCGGTGGCCAGGATATTTGAAATGATGATGCTCAAGATTTGACAGGCTATGGGCCATATTCTTTTCTCCTGATCGTATATCTTTTGACCATATAATATGACCGTCCCTTAAAATACTGACCGTTCCATGCACCGATTCAAAACCAGCGCTCAATACGAGTTCGGGACCTATTGCACAATTTCTTAGTTTGGATGGAGCCAGGTACAAATAGTTTTTTTTCTCCATGGTATGATCTGAAAATTCATTCCCTGTTGTTAAGCCTACCCGCCACGGCTTTCCATCCCGGTCAACAATATAAACACCTGCCACTTCTGGCTCCTCGCCTCCATCGTTGCCAAAACATGGTATTTCAAGACTTTCGCCATGGCCACGAAGTATATTCCCGGTTCCTTTATAAAACCATTCCGGCTGTACCCCCACCTTCCCATTTTCCGGGTGGCCCCCTTCAACTCCCCATTGATACATCTGCATACTATCAGTTATTTTTGCCTCTGCTGCTACATGCATCATCTGCCGGTTTAGCGCACTGTTTTTGTGAGTAAGACCGGTGCCTGAAACAATACAGGCGGAATGCTGAGGATGGTCAAAAGAGGGCAATAGTTTCCATTCATCTTTACCCCCGTAAACAGCATCATAATTTAATAACTCACCTGATAAGCGGGATAATATCAGGCTTTCTATCTGGTCTTTTTTTTCTATTGAGTCCAGCGCCAGTTGATATACGGAAGGGGTGGCTGTTAATAATGCAAGTGAGGGTTCCTGTACCAATGCAACACTGCGCCCTATTTGAGGATGAGAAACCTGGACCAAACGTATGTTTTCTTTGCTCATGAATATATTTTTATTGCATGAGTTACAAAATACGAATTAGAAATTAATACAGTGCAATTACATTATTCATATTTTTTTTGCGTTTGGTGTTTTCTACCCCATAGATACATAGAACACATAGAGCTACGCGGTTATTCCTCCACAATGCAATCATTCCTTAAATTATTTACCGCTTGCGTCTTTTTTGTCCGCCAGGCGTTCATCATTGAATGCTGTTGGTACACCTTTTTGCAGCATGTAGAAGGAACCTTTTAAACCGCTAAAAGTTGTGGAAATACCGGTAATTGACCTGCTTGCCCAATTGCCTGCGTATGTGGTCTCCGAATTGTTATAGGTAAACATGAACATACCCGCTATTTGTACCCATTTCCCTGTGTGACCTTCTCCATCAGCAAAAGTGCCTGCTGCGGCTACTGTCATGGATGTCTGGCTGTAACTACCATCGGAGTTCCAGTCATAAAATAGTGTCCAATCCCCTGTAATAGTCATGGCTGTAAATTTTATTCGCCTACTCTTTGAAAAAGGATTTTCGGCTTGCTCCTTTATTCAATCTGCCCTGATCGCGGGAGAATCGGTGGCAGTTGACCCTGGTTTGTATTAATTAAATTTTGTGCGCTTACCCTTTTTGTAATACCTCACCGGGTAAATGTCCCGTGTTTGTAAACACCTGCCTAACAGGCCCCTTATTAATTGAACCACCAGTTTTGCATTGTATTTATTCAATTTATCGGGCATGGAATTAATTTTTATTTTTTATCAGGATGACTTTTTTTCTTGTGGATCATCCAGGTAAAACAAGACCTAATACAATTTGAGAACCGCCTAATAATCTGACTGTCACTGAAGCTACCGTTCATGCATGGTTGCAGATACGGAACTACAATAATAATAATGAAAATCACCCTCTTTCATAAAGAGCCATTCAATAATGTTTAATTTAATTGCCGTCCTGGTTATTCTTTACGGCTCTGTGTGCTTTTACTTTTGCGCTGCGACCGGTCGTGTACCGGCCGCTTTGCAATTGCAGGAAATCCTTCACCTCATTTTTAAACCTTTCACCCCGGTTTATTTTAATTTGAAACGTTATGAGCTATGGCAGAGGTATTGCTTCGTCGCCTTTACAGAAAGACAGCCAATCTTCAATATTGCTATGCTGACCTTCCCCATTTGTAAGTTTTAATTCTACAGATAATATAACGGTATATGCACAATCGTCCAGGGTTTCTACCGGAACAGAAACTGGCAGTGGTGGGGGAATCGTAAACAGATCTGTGGCTGATCCAAATGTTTCCGGCACTAAACTCACCGGCGTTGCATTTTGAATAGAATAAGGCCCGCCTGGTCCATACAGTGTAAGGCTTACCCCACCCATATTTGGATTTGCCGCTGTATAAAGTACATGTATTGCATTGGTGATAGGTGTGCATCCGGCACCTCCACCTCCACCCTGCATTTCCAGGATATCTACACATGCTACGCCCATCTCATCAGAAGTCTGCGGCATCCAGGAACCAAATTGCGGCACATTTTGATAGGTTGTATTGAACATGGCGACGGAATTGGAAACGCCTCCGGATATTTCAGAACCAGGGTTACCTACCTCACGCTGCCTCATGCGTATTTTAAAAAACCTGTTTTGCTGAAGCGGCGCAATAGTAGTGGTGGACTGGCCTTGTGCCAACCCCAGCATATTTACAAGTGCGCCATTTAAAAAAGTTGTATTCAGGCTTAATATTTCGCCATTAATATTTGGTGAAAAATTAGCTGCCTGTGGTACGGCTATCCATCCGCCTGCATCTACCCCTCCACTAATATTGCCTACACCATAAGGAATAATTGCAATAGGGTTCATCGGATCACCGGTAAAAGTAAAGAAAGTACCTATCTCAGCTTCGCACATTTGCGGGGCCAATACTTTTTTCCAGACACCTATTTCAGCGCCACCCGGGCCTGTAGTTTCGATGGTGTCAAAACTATATTCCATTGCAACCCCGTTCAATAATTTGGTAAGGTTGCCCCTTAATTTAATGCAGCTGTAAAATGCCTGTGCGGCCGGCGTTTTCCCGGTAGTTGCAGCGATCACATTTGGGTTGCCGCTTGCCACCGTTTCATTGATAAAATGATTGCCATTGTTTCCGATCTTTGTAAAGGAAGCAGGTATATCAGGAATAGTAACCACAAAATCTTTCAAACACAATGTTACGCAAAGGCAATAGCCTACGTTGTTTCTGCGGTCGGCCGCTGTTTCTCCTTTTATACCCACATTGTTGTATTCATATTTAAAATACACATCGGGCCCGCTATTAAATGTAAGTGGTAATCCGGGATCTGTTTCTACATTTATCCAGGGCGATAAAAAGGTTTGTTTAAAATCGATGGATGTATAATCGATCCTGAAATGCCCGTTAGCATCAGTTACAGCGCTTCCCAGGTCGTCATCCGTTAAAAAATCAGCATCCCATGCCGTTATTTTTAAATTTGGGATAGGTGTATTAGTGCCACACACATACATATGCCCGCAAATTACCCAGGCATCAAAATAATAGCCCCTTATATAACACCACCACTTGGCCGAAATGCAATATTCCCATTGAAAATAAAAATTTTCTGTTTGTTTTTCTGATCTCCATTTCGGGTAAACAGTAGTAAGATGAAATTGCAATGTTTCTTTGCGGGGTTTGGGTGGGGTTCGTGGTACGGTGCCGCAAATGAAATCAATGTCAAAAGCCGCGTTGCTGTACTTTTCATCCAGCACAAATTCAAAATTGCCTTTTTCATCTGTTTTGGCAGTGGCGATCATTAAATCTTTTCTTGCAGCACTTTCTTCTTTTGTAACCAGGTGAAAAGTGTCTTTGGTGCTGGCAACAGCGTTTTCAACTATCCTTTCTCTTTGCCAGGGGAGATAGAGCATTACGTCTATCCCGGAAAGCGATTCAAAGCATTCTTCGCAAAGATAACCGCAGAGGTTCCCTTTAAATGTGTATTTCATAAATGTATTTTTTTGTTTTTTTTTAGAATTCATATTCGCTTAACGGATTCCGGTTGCTTATTCTTTTGAGGGTTTTCAGCCAAGCGCCGGTTGTAATTATTTAATCATTCAGCTTCGCCAACAGGCTCCATACCCGTGGTGCCGAGGAATCCTCTCCCCTGGGCAAAATAAATGTTGATGGGTTTTTCATTGCGCAGCACGTCTATTATATTTTCAAACATTGTGCTGGGCAGGTGCATCCGAATAATTCCCCCATCGAGGTAATCATTTTCGAAAGTCATTCCCGGGTCATTAAATCTTAGCCACGCAACAACGTTGTTGCCGTTTGATAACTGAATTTGGGCACGGTTTGTCTGGTATCCATCCGGACCACCATAAAACAAAACACCATAGCTGGTTACATTAGCCATTTTATTTATATTTTTATTGAATGCCTACTCTGTTGATTTCCGGGTTTTCGGCTTCCCCCGGCTTTTATTTCACCTTTGACGATCCTTAATAGTTAAATTTTCCAGTGTGTTTCAATCTGGTTCAAACCTGCATTGTATCTCCCGGTTGTTATCCCATTTGTACATCAGGTATCGACCATTGAAATATTGAGTATTTAAACATTTAAGCTAAAAAACACCTGATAAGCAACGCTCCATTTCCAGGTATAAAATCCTTCGTGGTATTTGCTGCCGGGATTAAATAATGCACCGGTACCTTAATAACACATCACAAATATGAAATAAACCCAACAGGATTTGCCAGGTAGCTATACTGAATTTATCCGGATCATCTACTCAAAAAATACAGGTAGAAATACCTGCTTGATAATTTTGTTTTGTACATTACTTTAGATTAAATTTTTAACTATAAAATAAAATGTATGAAAATCATTTTTAAATTCAGGGCACTTGTATTATTTACGACAGCACTGTTCACTTTAATTTTATTTAGTAAATGCAATAAAAAGGGTAACCCCAAAAACGAAAACGGAGGTTATAAGGGTGAAGTAACCGACTCACAGGCGAAACAACTTGTGCGCACCTGTCATTTTATATGGGATGATTCTATCAGGGTCTGGACCAAAAGATACCAGGAAAGCAAAAGGAAGGGCGGTAATGATAATCAGCCAGGTTTGCAGGGTGGCATGCCCGATCTTAATTATTTACTGGGCGATTCCAGTTCGTTTAACGGTTGCATTATAAAAAAAATAATTGGCAATGAAAAATGTATCGGTCTTCGCGTGGTATATGGCATGAGTGCCGATAGAAAAATTCATGTAATACTTGTAGGCATTAACCCCGACTACTCTACTTTGTATATAGAAGAGCCGAAAGAATGCTGTGGTGGAACTGCACAAATGCTGCTGGCACCCGGCAACGCTGCTGGCAGGGTGGGTGGTGCAGAATATGGCCAGTTGCCTTAACAACTGATTTCCAGGTTTTTTAGCCTTCAAAAATTTTTATGAATAAAGATGTTACCTACTTAATGGCAATGACCTGTGTATTGCCGGCGGCTATAGGTATTTATAGGTACAAAAGAATAGACAAAAAGTATCATCCGTTTATTTATATGATGCTGCTTGATGTTATAATTGAAACGATAGTTTACCTGCCGCTTAAATTTTCCGGGCTGGCCGGGGTTTCCAGGTTAGCGGTCAATTTGTATACCTATCTGAATTTTGGCTTGTTCATATACTTTGTTTATATCAATAAGTATTTAACCAAAAAGGCAATGCAGTTGTTAATTACAATTGCCGCAATCATTGGTATATTTAATTTTATTTATGCCGGCACCTTATCTACACCTTTCTTTTATTATTTACTTTGCTTTGTGAGTGCCGTTATGCTAATTATTTCTATTGATATTCTTTCGCGTCAGATAATGGAGATAAAAGATAAGCTGGCCAATAATTTCTGGTTTTGGGCAAGTAGCTTTTCCATTTTATACAATTCCTTTACGTTATTGATTTTTGGACTGTATGTTTTTGCCATGTTTGAGACACCCAATGGAAAAGCGATCGGGAGTATTCAGCATTTTGTAAATGCAACCTGTTATGTTTTTTTTGGAGTGGCTATATTCAGGATACCCCAAAAAAAAATAACTGTGCGGGTTTAGCAGCTATTGGAAATTATAAGCACGAATTGGAAATTCATACAACCTGGTATTAAATTCGTGTATCGTTTTGATTCAGTTAATGCCTAATATAAATCTAACTCTTTGTTTAAAAATGCAATAGGAGTAAAATCCCGCAGATATGTTTAATGTAGTTTTTATAGCAGCCATCATAATCGCCATCATTATCGGTTTTTTTATTTTTTCAATTGTACGTGAGCATAAAAAGGTAGTAAAATGGCAACAGGCCCGCATTGCTGCTGAGATCAATATATTGGAAAACGAACGTAAAAGAATAGCCGGAGATCTGCATGATGAGCTTGGGCCGATCCTTTCCGCTATCAAATTACAGATCAACCACCTTGAGCCTGAGGATGAAACAGAAACTGCCATACTGGAAAAATCAAGTAACCAAATTGACAGTGTCATCCAGCGTTTCAGGGAAATTTCATACGACCTTTTGCCCAATACACTTGTGCGAAAAGGATTTATTAAAGCAACGGAAGAGTTCATAAGCAAACTCACCACCCTGCATACTTTACGCATTGTATTTATTTCGGATGATTTTAAACTTTCACCGCAAAGAGAAGTAAATCTTTACAGGATATTACAGGAGATCATTCAAAACACGGTAAAGCATGCAAGGGCCACTACACTAAATATTACCATTCTGAAAAATGACAAAACAATATCGTTAAAAACAACCGATGATGGCATTGGCTTTAACTATACGGAAAAAACACAAATGGCGAAGGGACTGGGCCTGTATAGCCTGCAAAGCAGGGCCGAATTACTTGGAGGTTACCTTCTTGTAAACACACAGCCTGGCAGTGGCACATCATTTGAAATTGAAATACCTCTTTAATATGGGAACACGCGCCGATATAAAATTAATCATCGCGGATGACCACGAAATATTCCGGGATGGATTTAAATTAATGCTTACAAAATATCCCGAAATTATTTTAGTGGGCGAAGCTGCCAATGGCCAGGAACTGGTTGATCTGTCGCTGAAGTTAGACCCCGATGTTATCATCACAGATATAAAAATGCCCGTGATGGATGGCATTGAAGCTACAAAAAAGATCATTGACCGGTTTCCGGATATGGGCATCATCGGGCTATCTATGTATGATGACGATGAGCTGATCGTTGAAATGCTGGAGGCCGGGGCAAAGGGCTATCTTATTAAGAATGCGGGAAAGGAGCAAATAACAGAGGCTATAAAAACGGTTTATAATAATGATCCGTATTATTGTAAAACCACCAGTCATAAGCTAACCAATATGATTGCAAACAGTCGTTTTAATCCCTATAGAAAAACAGCAAAAGCTGAGTTCAGTGAAAGAGAAAAGGAGATCATTGACCTGGTATGCCGGGAACTGACAAATAAAGAGATCGGGGATAAATTATTCCTGAGTGTGCGCACAGTAGAGGGGCATCGCTTAAGGATTCTGGAAAAAATGAATGTAAAAAATACGGTTGGGCTGGTTGTATATGCCATTAAAAACGGTATTGTAAAAACATGATGGATCTGTTGCCACGAATACATCAATGATCATTAATTTTTTTATTAGGTTATCTTTATTCGTGCCAATGAGTGCTTTCGTGGCAATAAAAATATTCGTGGTGAAGTATCACTCATTTTTTTATCAGGCCGTTCTTATTCATGCTAATTCGTGCATTCGTGGCAATAAGCTGGGTTTAATATTTTCAAACTGAACTTTGTGTCATAATAAAAAGGATAATTTATGTCACGCATATTTATTACGGGATCAGCCGATGGTCTTGATAAAATGGCTGCTCAATTATTAGTGGGCGAAGGCCACCTGGTAGTACTTCATGCCCGCAATAAAAACAGGGGCGACGCGGCTTTAGCCGCAGTTCCGGGAGCCGAATCTGCTATAACCGCCGATCTTTCCAGCATTGCGGAAACAGTTAAGTTTGCTGAACAGGCAAATAAAACCGGGTCCTTCGACACAGTCATTCACAATGCAGGTATAGGTTATCGTGAACCCCGCCGTACAGATACCGTGGATAGACTTTCCCGGATTTTTGCACCAAATCCCGGAATAAAATTTATAAAGCTTCTGATAGTACTTATACCCCTGAAAAAATTATTTGTAAACCGGTATTGCCATCTTTAAAATCATAAAAATAGTTTTAACAGGAATGTCCCTATTTGCATCCAGGAGCAGAATTTTCATCCTTGCTCTTTTTTCCATGAGCAGTTGCGGGTGATCGATATTTTTCCCTTCCACGAACCCGATATAAGGTTGCTTATATTTTTTATGTACCCACAAATAGCAAAACATTTTGCCATTATAACAATAAAACGGCATTCCATATTTCCATGCCTCCGTAATATTGGGATCGTATTTTAATAACAGTTCCCGCATGGCCAATAAACAACTTTTTACAGGCTCCTCCTGCTGCAGGAAATAATCATCTATTGGTCTTAACATGACTGGCAAATTGTGCTGGTGATTTTATAATATCGGAGATGGTGCTGCTTTTGATAAGGAACGAATGTAATAAAGTCTTTTTACTTTTTAATTGGTAACCAGGCGAAAAGAGCATTATACCCACGTATAAAAGAGCCGCACATAACCCATTATCCGGGAAATGGAATTGGTTGTTTACTGGTAAGCTATCCTAATAATTTCAGCGCTTACCATATAGATTTTTATAATTGCCACGAATGGGCGAATTTTTGTATAAAAATTCGTGTTGATTCGTGCATTCGTGGTAAAAAGAAAAAATTTTAGGCAGATTTTGAGGCATCCTGCAGTCTTTAACCCAAATTCAACCATTTATATAATTTTAATCCATAATTAATTTGCTTATTGTAATTTTGGGAAATGCGTAAATCGCTCCATATTCTCCGCAATTCTTTAAGGCTTACCCTCCAGGAACTTAGGGTAAATAAACTTCGTACTGCGCTTAGCCTTACGGGTGTGGCCTTCGGCATCTTTTGCATCATTGGGGTATTGGCTACAGTTAACAGCCTGGAGCGTAATATCCAGAATGAAGTAAATACACTGGGCAGCAATACCATCTACATTGACAAATGGGAATATAGTGGCGGACCCGATAAGCCATGGTGGAAATTCAGGTCGAGGCCGGTAATGAAATACGAAGAAATGGATTTAATTAAAGAACGCTCGGAATTGGTGGAAGATGTTAGTTTTTTGGTCAGGTCCAGCGGTAATATATCACACAACGATGATGTTATTCAAAACGCCTCGGTCTATGGTATTGTAGAAGGGCAGATGACCATACAGCCGATTTCTTTTGACCAGGGCCGCTATATATCGTCTGCTGAATTTAATAGCGGCACAGCAGTTGGACTGATCGGTTTTGATAATGCTGAAAAATTATTCGGCTCTGCTGACAGGGCATTGGGAAAATTTTTTGATATAAAAGGAAAAAAAGTAATTATTGTTGGTGTAATAAAAAAAGAAGGAAAAAATTTCATTGGATGGGATTATGACAATTGCGTCATGCTTCCTTATAAATTTTGTAGACAGATCATCGCTGAAGACTATGCCAACCCGGTGCTGATTGCCAAAGGAAAAGATGAAGTAACACCGACCGCGCTGATGAATGAACTGGAAGGTATCATGCGCCAGATTCGCCGGCTTAGTCCCAGGCAGGAAGATAATTTTTCATTGAATAGTGTAGAGGCTTTTAGCAAGGCGATCACCAGTTTATTTGGAACAGTGGATGTAGTCGGTGGAATAATTGGTGTGATCAGCCTGATCGTAGGTATGTTTGGTATCGCCAATATCATGTTCGTAACTGTGAAAGAAAGAACCAGCATGATCGGGCTTAAAAAAGCAATCGGGGCCAAAAGCGGCAGTATCTTATTTGAATTTTTACTGGAAGCCACGATCCTCTGCCTGATGGGTGGCGCATTTGGTTTAACCTTTGTGTATATCCTCACGTTGTTGCTTTCGGGACCGCTAAATTTCCCCGTATATATTTCTGTTCCCTTACTGATTGGTACCGTTATTATTTGCCTGGTAGTGGGTATCCTTGCAGGCATCTTTCCCGCATCCAGGGCAGCAAGGATGGATCCGGTGGAAGCGATCAGGAGTAAATAAAAAAATGAAAGGCCTCCCTGCCATCCAAAGGAAAGCCTCCCTGCCCTCCAAAGGAGGGTTCTTGTACCCCGATGGTTTCAATCTCTTTTCTGTTTTTTGCAGAGTGCCTTATTTAATATTTGTACCAATATTTTCCGGTTATCGTTGGGGCTTACTAAATGCCTAAATTTTTAAGAAGCTGTTTACAAATATTTTTTGTTAACCAGCTTTCGTACTAAGCGTGTCCGAAGTATTGATGGCATCGCCGTCCGATAGTTATCGGATGGCGTCCCGCCGCATGGCGGGATTAACAGTTGAAAAAATGGCATCGATGACGTTACATAAAAACCGTTTCAGTAGCACCCCTCTCAACCGCCGACGTGGCTAATAGCCGCCGTTGGCGGTTGTAAACGCGCAACCACGTCAGCGGTTGTAAACCCTGACGGCGGTTGATTGGTCTTATTTTTCTGCCACTTTGTAATCACGGGACGTCCAGAAATCTTTGAAACAACTTCTAAGAAGGTTTATCATGTACCCTAACCAAAACGAAAAGAAATCCATACAAGTAAAAAGAAAAGAGACTGGAACCATCAGGGTACAAGAACCCTCCTTTGGAGGGCAGGGAGGCTTTTTGAATTACCTTCACATTCATCTATTTTTGCAAAATGGATCATTCTTCAAATAACTCCCCCCAGGCAAGTGGGGTCGGGCAAAGCATTACAATTTTAGCCATAGAATCTTCCTGCGACGAAACTTCGGCCTCCATTTGCAGGGATGGAAAAATATTGTCCAATTTCATTGCCAATCAAACGGTTCATGAAAAATATGGGGGCGTGGTGCCGGAACTCGCCAGCAGGGCTCATTTGCAAAATATTGTGCCCGTAGTAGATGCTGCGCTGCGAACTGCCGGTTGCGAACTATCATCGATTGACGCAGTAGCCTTTACGCGGGCTCCCGGCCTGGTTGGTTCATTGCTGGTGGGCGCACAGTTTGCAAAATCCCTTGCACTTTCGCTCAACAGGCCGCTGATAGCAGTGCATCATATGCAGGCGCATGTATTGGCAAACCTGATAGCAGATAAAAAACCTGCTTTTCCTTTTATATGCCTTACAGTCAGTGGCGGGCATACACAAATTGTATTATGCGATTCTGCCACAAGTATGAAGGTGATCGGTGAAACCATTGACGATGCAGCAGGCGAAGCTTTTGACAAAAGCGCCAAATTATTGGGCCTTCCCTATCCCGGCGGTCCGTTGATTGATAAATATGCCGCAAATGGCAACCCTAAGCGATTTCAATTTCCGGAGCCACAAATACCGGGATTGAATTTCAGCTTTAGCGGGTTGAAGACATCCATTTTATATTTTTTAAAAAATGCCGGCACCAGTAACCTATTCAGGGAAGAATTTACCGCTACGGAGGAGACCAGAAAAAAATTCATAGCGGATAATCTTGCTGACATTTGTGCTTCTATCCAGGACAGGATCATTAGCATACTTATCAATAAACTAAAAAAAGCGGCCAGGGAAAATAGCATCGATCAAATTTGTATAGCCGGTGGGGTAAGTGCCAATAGTGGTTTGCGGAGGGCGCTGAAAGTAACGGGGGCAAAAATGGGGTGGCAAACCTTTATCCCCGCATTTGAATATTGCACGGATAATGCTGCTATGATCGCCATTACAGCATGGTATAAATTTTTAGAAAAGGATTTCGCGGAATTGAATATCAGCCCATCGGCAAGAGCGGAATGGTGATAAGGTTTACGATTTTCAGTTTTCTGTTTGCCAGTTTTTTATGATTGATACATTTATAGTAAACTACAAATAGTAAACAACCTCAACAACCAGCCACAATCCTGGTCATCAATCAACAATAAATAATTAATATACTACTCTTTAAAAACAGTTCGCAGAAAACCGTAAACAGAATGATATGGCAAAAATACTGATCTTATTTGCGCACCCTGCTTTGGAAAAATCAAGGGTGCATAAAAAACTCATGCGGCGTGCTAAGCGATTGAACAATGTAAGCTTTCACGACCTTTACCAGGTATACCCTGATCTGGATATAGACGTGGCTCACGAAAAAAAATTATTACTGGAGCATGATATCATTATCATGCAACACCCGTTTTACTGGTACAGCGCCCCGGCCATCATTAAACAATGGCAGGATCTTGTGCTGGAGCATGGATGGGCGTATGGTTCGGGTGGTAATGCCCTGACTGGCAAACCGATTCTGAATGCCATTTCCTGCGGCGGTTCCAGAGAAGTGTATAGAAGGGAAGGCCGCAACAGGTACACCATAAAAGAATTGCTGGTTCCCTTTGAACAGACCGCTCATTTATGCCATATGGATTACCTGCCACCTTTTGTAGTGCACGGTACGCATAAACTCATCGACACCGATATTGAATTGCACGCCAGTCAATATGAAGAAATGCTGATCGGTTTGGAAGGCGGAAGAATAAGCGCCAACGAATGGCAGCAGGTAACCTACATGAATGACCTGATCCCAATTCCAACACCTTTACAATCATAATACAGTATGAACCAACATTCGTTTCTTTTCCAGGCGATGATCTACCTGGCCGCATCTGTTGTAATGGTGCCACTCGCAAAAAAAACAGGCCTTGGTTCCGTTCTTGGCTATTTACTGGCAGGAGTACTGATCGGCCCATTTGTGCTGGGTTTTATAGGACAGGAGGGCGAAAGTCTTTTGCACTTCGCAGAGTTTGGCGTAGTGATGATGCTTTTTATAATCGGTCTTGAACTGGAACCCGAACTGCTATGGAAATTGCGTAAATCGATAGTGGGCCTGGGAGGATTGCAGGTTTTGATTACTACCTTTTTATTGGCAGGCGCCGGCATCTTTTTTGGATTGAACTGGCAATCTGCCCTCTCAACCGGCATGATCCTGTCTCTGTCTTCTACCGCTATTGTTTTGCAGACACTTACTGAAAAAGGACTCATGAAATCGGCTTCCGGACAAAGCGCTTTCGCAGTGCTGTTGTTCCAGGATATAGCAGTAATCCCCATGATTGCATTGCTCCCGCTACTGGCTACCTACACTCCAGCAGTAAAGGTAAATGAAGCAGCTGTTTCCTCCTGGATAAGCGGACTTCCCGGCTGGGGCCAAACCCTTGCTACGCTTGGCTCTGTTGCCTCTATCATTATTGGAGGCAGGTATATCATAAAGCCTTTGTTCCGGGTGATAGCCGCCACAAGGCTGAGGGAAGCTTTTACGGCCGCGGCCCTGTTATTGGTCGTTGGTATTGCGGTGCTTATGACGCAGGTGGGACTAAGCCCGGCATTAGGGACATTCCTGGCGGGTGTGGTACTCGCCAACAGTGAATACCGGCATGAACTGGAGAGCGATATCGAGCCCTTTAAAGGTCTGTTGCTCGGCTTGTTTTTCCTGGCCGTGGGCGCTTCCATCAATTTTAAGATGATCTTTCAGCACCCGGGAACGATATTGGGCCTGGTGATCCTGCTCATGACGATCAAGGGATTAGTGCTATTACTATTGGGTAAAATTTTTAAACTGGCTATCGGCCAGAACATGATCTTTGCATTTGCGCTTAGCCAGGTGGGTGAATTCGCTTTCGTATTATTTTCCTTTACTTCAACCGAAGGTGTATTGCAACAAAGCCTGGTCGACACCATGGTGGCGGTAGTAGCCATCAGCATGGTACTTACCCCGATGCTGATGTTCCTGAATGAAAAAATAATATTGCCTAAACTTGGCACCAAAGCAGTGGCGGAAGAAAAGGATCCGGATGAGATTGATGAAAGTAATCCCGTTATCATTGCGGGTTTTGGTCATTTTGGAAATGCCATCGGGCGTTTTTTGAGGGCGCACAATATCGATACCACTATTTTAGACATAGATTCAGACAGGGTAGATATGCTGCGAAGAATGGGCTTTAAAGTATATTATGGCGATGCCTCGCGGTACGACCTGTTGTATGCTGCCGGTGCGGCCAAAGCAAAGATCATCGTAATTGCTATTGCGGATGCGTCCAAACGCCTGGAGATGATCGAAACCATCAAAAAACATTTCCCGGATCTGCGTATGCTGGTAAGGTCTACCAACCGTACAGATGCGTACGACCTGATGAATGCGGGTATGCTGCACGTGTACCGGGAAACGTTAGACACCGCATTGAGGCTGGGCGTAGATGCAATGAAATTTTTAGGTTACCGCACCTATACCGCTCATCGGAGCGCCCGTACTTTTTTTAAGCAGGACGAACTGAATATGAAAAAATTAGCGTCTATCCGTGAAGAGGAACAATATATCAATACCGCACGCGAACTGATAGAAGAACTGGAAGACATCATCAAGGCGGACAGTCAAAGCATCAGCTTTACCGGCGACGCAGGCTGGGATGAAGAAGGATTAATAAAAGACGCAACAGCGGGGAATGCTGGATGAGGTTAAGGTGGAGGGTTTGGGGCTGAGGTTTTGGGATTGAGGTTTTGGGATTGAGGGTTAGGGGTTGGTTGATCGTTGTTGGTTGATCGTTGGTGTTCCGGTCGTTGAGTGTTGATCGTTGGTCGTTGAAATCATGCCAATCAGACCGATCAGTATCAATCATCGGTTCAAAATCCACTTCAATCAGCGGTTCAGAATAAACTCAGCTGCATTGGGCGCAGTGACAGGATGGGTATACATTCCGGCAATTGCAGTTCCCCCACCGGTTTTTGAATTGTATACACGGCTGTTTGCTCATCACGGGATGCAACAATTATTTTAATTCCGTTCGCGTGCCCGTCAAATAATTGTTGTACCATCAGCGGGTCATTATTATCCCTTGATAAATGTGAGAGCAGCAGGTGGGTCATAAACGCCGGCCTGTGCGTGGTAAATATCCCCAGTGCCTGCCGGTTGGATAAATGGCCCTTGCCGCCCCGTATACGGTTTTTTAAAAACTGAGGGTACCTTCCTTTCTCCAGTAGCACCTCATCATAATTCGCCTCCAGGAAAGCGGCATGGCACAGGCTGAAATATTTTATAACATGCTCACAGGGCGCTCCGATATCTGTAAAAACCCCGATGGTGATATCATCACAGGTTACAATAAAACTGTGCGGATCTATTGCATCGTGATGCTTTGGAAATGCGGTTACTGTTAGCGCCCCGATTTTCACGGGTTCATATGCAGCAAGTTCTTTTGCAAGGGCTTTTTGTACAGGGATGCTGCAGTTTTGCGAAGTGTGACTGGTAATATAAACAGGCAGAATATATTTTTCAGCAAGACCGGCCAACCCTCTTGTATGATCCGTATGCTCATGGGAAATAAAGATCGCCTTTACCTTTTTCATCGCCAGGCCCAGCAGGCGCATTCGCTTTTCCGTTTCCCGGCAGGATATACCTGCATCTACCAATATTGCTTCGGTTTCATTCCCGATATAATAGCAATTACCGTTACTGCCCGAGTTTAATGAAGTGATAAATAATGACATCCTGGTTTAAGAAATGTGCTAATATGCTGATGTGCTGATTTGCTAATGTGTCCAACTACAAAAATATTCATTTCCTGGGCGTAAAATACTCATTGCTGGATGAATTATTTTTTTAATTGTTTTTAATACGATCCGGCATTTTTTTTGCCACATTTCTTAATTTTAATTTTAAACGGTAACCAATGAAAGAAACAGCACGCATTGCAGAACTCTTTGAAAAAATCTACAACGGAGATTCATGGATAGGTGAATCATTATTGAACACACTGGAAAATATTCCGGCAGAATCTGTTGCAAAAAGAATTGCCCCTCGATGGAATACTGCCTGGGAAATTGTAAACCATATTATCAGCTGGAGGGAAAATGTGTTGCAACGTGTGCAGGGAACCGTTACCCATGAGCCGGATGATAATTATATTACACCCGTTAAAGACACATCAGAAAAAGCATGGCAGAAAACTTTGCAGGCTTTGAAAAATTCACAGGAAAAATGGATTGCTTTCCTGCAAAAAATGGATGAGGAGGATCTCGAAAAAATATATGCCAACAAATATTCCTCTTATTACAATAATATCCACGGAATAATTCAGCATGATGCCTATCATTTAGGGCAGATCATTTTGCTTGTAAAAAACACCGTTGATAATGAATAATGAATAATTAAGAAACTCCCTGGAGTTGAAAACACATTATTCATTATTCATTATTCATCATCACTCTTTTCTAATAAAGCCTTCAGGCCGTTCAACACTTTTCTCCATTTTTGGATCGAATGCATTTTCAGCTCTTCATCCGGGAAATTTTCCTTGGTAATGTCCAGGGTTGTGATCCCGCCATCCTCAAATAATTCGTACGTTATTGTTACATAATTTTCCGGCTTATCTTCAATGCCCGACATGGAACTCCAGTAAGCATACCGGAATAGTTTATCCGGTTCAGCTATCAGGATCGTGCCCTTATCTTCATAGGACTTACCATCCCACTCTCCTTTAAAAATAATCGGGCTGCCTTCCCGCCAATCAGAAATTGCTTCCGTGCCATAAAAATATTGCCTTATTAATTCAGGTTTGGTCAAAGCATCCCACACGGCAGAAGATGTGCTGAGAATGTTGATGGTTGAATTGGCAGTTAAATTATTTTTCATCTGCGTCGTTTTGATTGGTAGATAATATATTGCCCCAAGCCCCTTCCTCTACTAATGGGAATTCTTGAGGTGCGCTATTTGAACACACTGCAAAATAGGAAAAATATTTCTCGAATCATTAAAAAAATGCTGAAATGGATATATAATTTTTAAAAAGTTTGATGTTTCGTACGAAAAACTTTAATGGAGCAGTCAGCTATCTACAAATTATAAATAAATCAAATGTGATCTTTCCCGGCCATGAAAATTTTTTAACATTTACCGCTTTCGTAAATGGTTTTCCCGATTGAACAGGATTGTAGCATGTTGTGACAATATTTTTGCGGCAGGTTTTTTAACACGATTACTGTACGACCATTACCGTTTGTTTTTTAAAAAACATTTTTAAGGTTGCTCGTTGCTCGTTATACCCGCGAACGATCAACAACCAACGACCAACGACCAACTAACTTAAAAATATGACATTTAAAAAAATTATACGAAAAGTTCATTTGTGGCTCGGGTTATCATCGGGCCTGATTGTTTTATTGCTGGGCATCACCGGTTGTATACTGGCATTTGAAGTGGAGATAA
>JBDTVX010000022.1:0-25405 GCA_040007015.1 Ferruginibacter sp.
ACAAACCGCCTACACCTCCTGTTAATGCATCATTGGTATAATAAAAATAATACACGAGTCGTCCATGATGATCCAGGTAAAAGGAAACCTTGCCTTCAATGATAATGATCATTACATCTGCCTCGTCTCCCGTCTTCTTTATTTGTGTTCCATCCTCGTATTCATGATACTCCGAATGATCCAGGATCCATTGCAGGTGATCATTGGGCAGATCGATGAGCGCAGCCACTTTCTTTAATTCGGCGATGGTTACTGATTTCATATATAAAATAAAAATACTAAAATGATTACATATTTCGAAAAGTCATTTAGCTATTTTGCTTTATTAACGGCAAGTTTTATCTATGGGCAAGGGCCAGGCCGGGAACATTGTAACTGCCAGGATTGACGAAAAATACAGTTAAAATAAAATCCTGCAGTTCATGTTTAGTGTTATATTTTTTAATTAATTTCATATTGCACCTTAATTTATAATATGAAAACATTATCTGAAACCTGGTTTGCAGAAGGCTATATAGATTTTGAACTGAAGAAATATACCCTGCTGGCGTATTTGAAGGAGATCAATAATGGTTTTCGTGAAAGCAAACTCTACCCCCAACTGGCCGATATTATTTTTCACTATAACAATATGCTTTCTTTCAGGGACAATAAAAAATTGCTGAAAGATCAATTCCCCAAGCGACTTACGGGAACCCAACTTGAGAAACTGACCCTGCTTTACGAGCAGGTTATTGAAGATGATGAGCTGATGAAAGAGCTGGAAGATATCATACAATATGCCACCGGTAAAATGAAGAAAACCATCAGCAATGGTGCGGAAATATATGAATTTGTAGAAACAAAAATTGTCATCATGCCGGTGGGGATTGTACCGCTGGATAATACAGAAGGCTACTTCTTTTTAAACAACGGGAATGAAAAAGATACCCTTGTGTACCAGTACCGCCTTACCATTTTTGAAAAACATGATGAAAAATACAGGGGCATTAAAACAGACTTTATAGATAGTTGGTACCGCAGCATTACTTCTACCTACGAGCATATTAAAATGGACCTGATACGCAAAAAATCCGACCTGCCCAACCCCGCTGTATTCGCGATTGAAACATCGCTCAGGTTCCCCGTAGAGGAAACATTATTGCCGGTAGCCAAAAGATATTTGGTAAAATTCATTTCAGACGCGGCATAGTTTCCAGTAACGATTTTCAGTGATATATTTCCAGGAAAGCCGATGAACCGGGCATTAAATATTTTCAGCCCCGCTAAGGCCATTATTAAAAATAACCAGGCTCAATAAAGTTATGTCGCTGAATAGTGATTGCTTTTTTTACTAAAAAGAAAAAGTACCAACATCACATTTGCCTGTGCAGCCTGCCCCGCTGCGTCATTCAGACGGGTTTAATAGTAATTCAAAAGCCGGACACTTAAAAACACTGCCATTACCTCTGCACCTTCTGCATTTATAAATATCCACTTTAGGTTTTATCTTTTTATGATTTAGCATGTTAAAAAATTTCGTTAACAATTAGTTAACTAAAATACATAGTGAAGAATTTGCATTTGAAATCGCTCTCTTATAGCTTTGTTCGCCTGATAGAAAATTAATATATGAAAAGCCACGCGATCCTAAACCTGTTAACCCTCCGCTCCAGCAGTTCAGTTTCAATACTGGAGCAGGCTTCCTTTTTAGCCCCATTTGTATACAATAATTATTCATCACTAAACTGGATTTTTTATGAAAAGAAAAATTAACCTGTTTGCATTAATTGCAATTGCCATGTTATTCAATGTATCTTGTAAAAGGGAGCCGCATTCCTGTAAATGCGACGGTGTAGATAATACAGTGAGTGTATTTGCTACGGGTTTAAATAATCCAAGGGGATTAAAATTTGGGCCTGACGGACGACTTTATGTAGCGGAAGGTGGTATTGGCGGAAAAGATTCATCTGTGCACATTTGTCCGGATATACAGGTAGCCTTCCCGATAGGCCCCTATGTCGGCGGCACAACCGGGGGCCGTGTTTCATGGATAAATTCGCATGGAGTACGAACCACCGTGACTGATAAACTCCCTTCGTCGAAGGCTAATGATATAATCGGTGGCGATATTGAAGGCGTTGCGGATGTAGCTTTCAAAGGCAATACGCTATATGCATTGCTGGCAGGCGCCGGTTGTTCCCATGGGGTTCCTTCAATTCCTAACGGTATAGTAAAAGTCCATTCAAACGGATCGTGGGATCCATTTTCTAATCTAAGTGCATTTCTGTTGACTCATCCCGTGGCGCATCCAAGCCCGGGTGATTACGAGCCTGATGGCACCCCTTATTCCATGGTGCAGGTAGGAGGTGATTTTTATGTAATAGAACCAAACCATGGCGAATTTCTAAAGGTTACCGGTAATGGCAATGTTAGCCGCATAGTGGATATATCTGCCAGCCAGGGACATATTGTTCCTGCCTCGTTAACTTACCACAAGGGAAATTTCTTTGTCGGTAATCTGAACGTTTTCCCGGTTGTTGATGGAAGCTCTAAAATTTTAATGATCACACCAGGCGGCCAGGTATCGGTATTGGCCACAGGGTTTACAACAGTACTGGGTCTTGTTTTTGATGACCAGGACAGGCTTTACATTTTGGAAAATACTACCGGCGATCAGCCCGGTCCAACTCCCGGCACCGGGAAGATCATCCGGCTCAATTGCGATGGGTCAAGGGAAATCATTGCATCCGGGCTTTCGCTTCCCACAGGTATCACCATGGGCCCCGATGGAAAATTATATGTATCCAATATTGGCTTTGGCCCTGTATCAATAGGTGGCGGGCAGATCCTTAAAATCGGTGTGAAACATTGTACCTGTGATGAAGCGTCAACACATTCAAAAAGCTAAACCCCTACAGAAATAAATTTCGTTATTTTATAAGCAGCACACTCAAACTAAACCGTTTTGAAAGCCCTGGCAAATTTTATTTGCAGGGCCTTTATTTTTATGTTATTAACGGTTGTGCATATAATCATCAATGCCGGTACCCTGTAACAATTTCGGCCCCTGGTGCTAAAAAAGATCTTACATTCAGCCAAATGAGTGTGTATGACGACCCGGCAATTATATATGCAGGGGCTCGTAAAATTTTTGAAATCCGTTGATGACGAAAGTTTTAAAGGCTCAAAAGGCAGGCAGTAATATTTGCGCAGCAGGCTTTTTTTTAATAAAATCAAAACATTTAAACTGGAAGATCAGATAATAAAAAACACATAGTCCTTACGGGGATTATGTGTTTTTAATTTTGCACATTTCAAATGGATTTATTAAAAACCCATTTAATTTTATGCTTTACTTCCGGGATTAAAAATAAGACAATTTTTGAAATAAAAGAGTAACCGGCCATCATTTTTTTAGAATTTTTCTTCATTTAATCCGGTAAAAAACCTCCTTAAAACAAGGATATTTTTTGATACAATTATAATAATCTGATTATTAGCCTTTAACATACCGCTATAAACAACTTAGGTCTAAATAATATCGCATTTTTTTGTTCGTCGCTGTACAATTGGTTCGATAATATCCGAAATTGAAAGGCAAATTTGGGTTAATAGAATTAAGTGTAAAAGATAAATAAACTGTCTTCTGGCACACTTTGTCAAAGGAAAGGGCGAAATGTCTTTATATTTTTTCCCGGCGCTTCACACGCTACTATAATATTTGTGCAATTCAGGGCCAAAGGCCTTTAGGTTTCGTCCTGGCATCATATCACTGAACTGGACTACCGCGACAGCCTCAATTCATCTTACTTACCAGGTAATAAGAAATAGGAATGCATTGGTTAGGTCCCTCAAATCCGGTAGTTATCATATAAGAATTAGTTGTATTTAAATTTATTGTAAGTATTTCTGTAAATTACTCCCTATAATTTTTTATAGCTTAAATCAACATTATGAAGAATAGGTTCCTGTTATTAATTGGCTGTTTTATTTTCAACGCAGGCTTTACACAGATCATTGTTCAGCACCCATTGATAGAAAATCAAATGAATCCCATCGGAATCGATATATCGAGTCCCCGCTTTAGCTGGCAGTTATCTTCGGATAAAAGAAATACCCTGCAGACCGCCTATGAAATTAAGGTAGCTTTATCCGCTAATGGCAGAGACTTGTTTTGGAACAGTGGGAAAGTCGCCTCCGCGCAATCGGTACAGGTTGGTTATACCGGCCCGGCATTACAATCATCACAAAAATACTACTGGCAGGTAAGGGTATGGAGCAATGATGGGAAAGCTACTTCCTGGAGTAAGCCTGCTTTTTGGCAAATGGGATTTCTTAGCCCGGCAAACTGGAAAGCAAAATGGATACAGGCGGGTGGTATAGAAGATTCTGTAAAAAGGCCCAGCCCACTCTTCCGAAAGCAATTTACCCTTTCCAAAAAAGTGAAGTCAGCTACTGCTTTTATTACTTCGCATGGCCTGTACGAAGCCTTCATAAATGGACAAAGGGTGGGAGACGCCTGGCTAACACCGGGCTGGACAACTTATAATAAACGCCTGCAATACCAGCTATATGATGTTACCTCACTTTTGCAAAATGATAAGAATGCAATTGGTGTGGCATTGGGCAGCGGATGGTACAGGGGAAGCCTTGCCTGGGAAAATAATAAAAATATTTATGGTAAAGAACTTGGCCTGCTGTTTCAGTTGCAGCTAACATTCACCGATGGCAGTACCGAAACAATTATTTCTGATGAAAACTGGAGATCATCTATCGGGGAGATCAGGAGTTCGGAAATTTATAACGGCGAAGAAAATGATGCAAGGGAAGCAAAGGCGGGCTGGACTACTGCCAGTTACGATGATGCCAGATGGAATGGGGTGGTCGTAAAAACATTCGACAACAGTATACTAACGGCTACTCATAACGAACCTGTAAGAAAACATGAAATATTCAGTCCTGCCAGGATATTTAAAACTCCTTCCGGGGAACAGGTAATTGATTTTGGCCAAAACATGGTAGGTTTTGTACAGGTAAAAGTAAAGGGGAATGCAGGCGATAAAATTGTAGTGCAGCACGCAGAAGTACTGGATAAAGCCGGCAATTTTTATACGCAAAATTTGCGGGCGGCCAAAGAGGAAAATACCTATATTTTAAAAGGGGGCAGTGAAGAAAGTTTTGAGCCCCATTTTACTTTCCAGGGATTCCGGTACATAAAAATCACAGGTTTTCCAGGCGAAATAAAACCGGGGAACTTTACTGCCGTAGCATTGTATTCCGATATGCAGCCTACTGGTAGTTTTTCCTGTTCCAATGCCTTGCTTAACCAATTGCAACATAATATTCAGTGGGGGCAAAAAGGTAATTTCCTCGATGTTCCTACAGATTGTCCGCAAAGGGATGAGCGCCTCGGATGGACCGGCGATGCACAGGTTTTTTCACGGACCGCCTCTTTTAATATGCAGGTAGATAATTTTTTCGCCAAATGGTTAAAAGATGTGGCGGCGGATCAATTGCCGGATGGTAGTGTGCCTTTTGTAGTACCGAATGTATTGGGTGCGGGTGCGGCAGGGTCTGCAGGCTGGGCAGATGTAGCCACCATCATCCCCTGGAATATGTACCTGGCATACGGGGATAGAAGAATTTTGGAACAGCAGTATGTCAGCATGAAAGCATGGGTTGGTTTTATGGAGCAAAAAAGTAAACAGGATCTATGGAACACGGGCTTTCATTTCGGGGATTGGTTATTTTACCGGCCCGATGATGATAATGACGGAAGATCGGCAATAACAGATAAGTACCTGATCGCCCAGTGTTTTTTTGCCCACTCCACGCAATTGTTAATAAATGCAGCCAGGGTGCTTGGCAATACCGGTGATGAAGCAAAATATAAAGCGCTGCTGGATAAAATTAAAGTAGCTTTTTTAAAAGAGTATGTTACACCAAACGGGCGGTTGGTATCAGGTTCCCAAACAGCCTATGTGCTGGCATTACATTTCGATATGTTGCCCCAGGAACTAAGGGCGCAGGCGGCAACAAGACTGGTGGCGAATGTAAATGATTACAACAATCATCTTACTACCGGCTTCCTGGGCACACCCTACCTGTGTCATGTGCTTACCCGGTTTGGACATACAGATATTGCCTACAAACTATTACTGCAGCAAACTTATCCTTCCTGGCTATATCCCGTAAAGATGGGCGCCACTACTATTTGGGAACGATGGGATGGACAAAAACCAGACAGTAGTTTTCAAACACCAGGCATGAATTCGTTTAATCACTATGCCTATGGGGCCATCGGTGATTGGATGTACCGTGTAATTGCGGGTATCGATACCTATGAAGATGGACCCGGCTATAAACATATCAGGATCATGCCGCATATTGGAGGGGATTTAACTTTCGTCAATGCCGATCTGCAAACAGGGTATGGCCTTGTGAGCGCACACTGGAAAATAGAAAACGGCGTTACCGTTTTAGAGGTACAGGTTCCAGCCAATACAAGAGCAACCGTTTATATTCCTGCGGATGACGAAAAGACGGTGAAGGAAGGGGCAGAGCCTCTCGCAAATGTAAAAGGCATTACTATCAGCGGTAAGGAAGATGGCTATATCATGGTAGAGATTGGCTCCGGCAATTATCATTTTTCGGTAGGGAAAAAATAGAATTTTTAGTTGTTTGAAAAAACCGTTGCTTTATAGAGTTGACACCTTTTTAAAAGGTGTCACCTCTATAAAGCAACTGCCTGCTCATCCCGGTTCTATGACTCCCAGCCTAGCCACTAACAAAAATCTTCGTCTATACGAAACATTTATATATGAATTATAAACAACCCTTAAAAAGTATACTTGCAGCGGTCGCCATATTATTGTTGTGGATGTCAACTGCGCGGGCGCAGCAAACGGCGCAGAATTTTATACAGCGAACCGGGTACCTTTTATACCTGCCCGAAGGATATGATACTGATACAACCAGGCGGTGGCCCCTGATGATCTTCCTGCATGGCAGCGGGGAAAGCGGCAGCGACCTGGAAAAGGTAAAGGCCCACGGCCCGCCTAAATTAATATCGGCAGGAAAAAAATTCCCTTTTATTGTGGTGTCACCCCAGGCGCCGCCGTCTTTTGGTTGGGAAACAGAAAACCTGTTCCATTTACTTACCTCAATAAAGAAGGCGTACCGGGTAGACAACGAAAGGGTCTATTTAACCGGCCTCAGCATGGGAGGTTTTGGCACCTGGGCGCTGGCGATGAAATATCCGCAGGAATTTGCAGCCATTATTCCCATCTGTGGCGGCGGTGATAGTACAGATGCCTGGAAACTGCGCCATATACCGATTTGGTGCTTTCATGGCGCGCTTGATAACGTGGTTCCCCTGGCAAGGGACCAGGTGATGGTGACTGCAGCCGAACGATACAATCCGTCAGTTAAATTTACCATATACCCGGATGCGAATCACAACAGCTGGGAAAGAACCTATAATAACGACAGCGTTTATGAATGGTTACTGGCGCAAAAAAAATTTTCCTATAAACAGATAAATATTGATCCATCCCAACTGAAAAAGTATGCGGGAAAATATGTAAGCATGGAGAAAGACACGGTGATCATAATGGTGGAAAATGATACCCTGAAGGCCAAAACAACCAGGCAAACATTTCCGTTAAAGCCAGCCGGGGATCATCTTTTTTTTATTGACGAGCACCTGCCCATTGAAGCCAGGTTTATATTTAATGAAAAAGGAAAGGTTGATTCTTTCCTGTTACTGGAAGAACGTAAAATTGTATTCCGGAAAATTTGAGCGGGTTAAAATTTTTCTTCTAAAGGTGGTTTAGATCCCTTTATTAAGAAATAATTTTGTTAACTGCAATTCCAATTATTTTAAATTTGTGAATACTGCAGCGCGTGATTTACACAGGTCAAATGATAAAACACAGTTATCTTTGCGCTGCCGGAATTGTATGGCAAACCAATTAATAAACGTTTAGTATGGAAGAGCAAAATAAAATCACGCCGGAGTCAGTGAAACCCAACCTGAAGCACGATAATATGGAATACGCCGCTTCAACCGATGGAGATGATATATTGGATTCGGACAAGGAATCCGTCCAGGAAATTGAAGACGAAGAAATTACCACCGAAGAACTGGAACTATTACATTCCGACGATGTAAATAACCAGGCTGCTGCGCTCGATAGCGCAGAAACAGACAGCCAGGCTGATGAAGATAATTTCTTAAATGAAAAAGAAGAAGAGGATGAACTTGAAGACATCTCTAATGATGCAACTGAAGAAGAAGATGAAGAAGGGTATAAAAGGCCTGGTACTAATAAAGATTAAATTACTCAAAAAGAGTCTTTTAATTAAACGGGATTGATGCAGTGAGAACTTACTGCATCAATCCCGTTTTTCGTTGTGTAAAATCCGGGTTTAGCCTACAAACCTTACCGGTTTATTAAACCTATTTTTTCTTTGCCACCGGGAAATGTTGAATTTTTTGATCCAGTTCCACAATTTTACCATTCATAATTTTTAGATCATCAACAATAGAAAGTGAATCTGTTTTTCCTTTTTTGTCGGTAGTAATTTCCTTATACCACAGCGTGACATACTCCTGCTTTTTATCTTTAGAAATTACGGATTCCCAATCTCCCATATCTATCTTCATGGCAGAAAGTGCGTTCCTTGATGTAGTAAACATTTTTTTAAGGCTGTCGTTGCTAATCTTATCGCGATAGCCATCAAACATAAGCTCTACGCTGTCTCCAAATGCTGTCACACAGGCGCTTATATCACCGGTTTCGTACGCTTTCAGCGATTTCATTACATTTACAGCATGTGCCTGGTCGCCAGGCTGCCAATCACCATAAGGGTGTGTCAGGGAATAGGGGTAATCCGGTTTTTCTGTAGATGCGGCAGCAGTAGTGGAAGTGGAATCTGTTGCCTTTTTCTCTGTTTTGCTGCTGCTATCGTTACACCCAAAAGCAAAAAATACCAGCAAAGCAATAACCAAAATTTGTTTCATGTTTTAAATTTTATAATGAAAAATAAATGACCAATGAAAGGAAAGCCGAAAGAGCAGATAGTATTAATCATAAGGTGCCGCCTGCACGGCTATAAGATAGAAAGTAAAAATTTAGAATGCAAGTTTTGGATCAAAAAATTCTAATGGCACGTAATAGCATTATTTTAACCATTTCAGAACTACAAGCGATTTTAATAAAACCACAATGATTTATTTTCCAGCAACATATTTTCTATAGCGGTTATTATTTCAGCGGTTATTTTTTGATTGCCCACCGCGTCATTTTTCTCATCAGTACAAAAGGTATCTGAATAGGTAAGTTCAAGTGTTTCACCAGCCAGCAGCGATTTTCCCATTTCCTTGTCACTAATAAAAAAATAATAGATATCATTCTTTAAAAAGGTCTTGACCTTTAAATCAAATGACTCTCCATTATATTTGAGGCGTAAACTTCCTTGCAGAATCATACAGTGTTTTTGCGTGTAAAAATTGTGGGACGGTGCGTTCAAAATACGAAAAGTGGTATTTCTGTTTGGAAGAGGAGATAAGCGAAAATGCGGAAATTACGATATTAGTTGTAAATATACATGGTAAATGTACTATAAATTATTTTTATTTTTAAAAATATTCCACATCGGACGCTATTCGCAGACATTTGTAATCCTTAAAGTTGTTTCATAATATATTGTTATGGGCATAGTAACAAGCAGTTTCAACCAACATATAGATCAATAAACAAAAATAAACCTGTATGCCCACCTTTAATTTACCCAAAAAAAATAATATATTGGGCGATGAGTGGACCTTGAATTTCATCTAAACTTCGCAAGGGGCAAAATAGTGATCAGCTGGTTATCGGATTATGGTTCCGGGATTTTTAACTTTATACTCATATCATAAGGTAAAAAAAACCTGGGTTTGGCTTTTGCTGGTGGGGACTCTTTTAGACCCGTCCGAATGGCTCAGCCGGGCGGGGGTTGGGGTTTTCGCCAGAATAATCTTAGATTATAGTAGTAGTTGTGGCGAAACCCCGAGGTGTAATGCTATCCGAATTTACTACAGGGAACCACTCTTCTTTCCGGTGTGGTTTCATACCAGTTTTTTTTAGAATTTGTGGTATTTGCTGCGAAAGGCTTTCGGGATATCAACCTATATACGATTGCAATCGGATTGAAGTACCAATAAATCTAATCAATTGGTATTGAGTAAATAAAATTTCACTTTTTTTCCCTACCGGAGTATAAATTCGTTAGAGGTTATGCCTTTGACCGTAAAATATCCGCAAATAATCTTACTGGTTTATTTTTGTATTTGACCTGCAGATCCCTTGTCAGTTGGGCATAGTTCGAATATTCTGCCTGGCGAAAGCCCTGGTTCTTCCCTATGCGATACATATAATATTGCTGTGCCGGTTCCTGCGGCTATTTTATTGATCAGCGCTGTAAATAGAGCGGCCATTTCGTCATCCAGCCCGGATGTTGGTTCATCCAATATCAGCAAAGGCGGGTGCTTTACCATAGCCCTCGCAATAAGGATCATCCGTTGGAGGCCCGCAGGAAACATACGAAAGGGTTGGTTTTTATCCTGGTACATTCCAATCAGCAACAACCATTCCCGGGCGAGCTGCACCTGCCTGTCAGTCGGCTTTATATAAAGGCCAACAGAGTCGAAAAAGCCGGAAACGATCATTTGCTCAATAGAATCCTGTCTTTCAAATTGTAATGTCATTGATGGGGCGAAAAACCCGATCTTTTCCTTTAGCTCCCAAACAGTTTCACCCGTACCTTTCCGATGCCCGAAAATAACCAGGTCTTGTCCGTACCCTTTTGGGCTATTGCCCGTTATCAATGACAGCAATGTGCTTTTCCCCGAACCATTCGGGCCCGTTAATTGCCAAAATTCTCCGGCATTAATTTCCCAGCAAATATTTCGTAATATGGGCCTGCCATTGTATTGAACAGACACGTTATTCATCTTTACCAGGGGCCCGTTTTGCGGCTCGTACCTGGTAAGCGGAGGAGGGATGTTGCCGTTAAAAGAT
Source organism: Ferruginibacter sp. (assembly GCA_040007015.1). Taxonomy (GTDB): domain Bacteria; phylum Bacteroidota; class Bacteroidia; order Chitinophagales; family Chitinophagaceae; genus Ferruginibacter. The sequence continues at coordinate 11,049 of JBDTVX010000022.1, forward strand.
TCACTGCCTGCTAAATGTAATTGCGCGAGAAATGACTCCCTCGGCTGCCGGGCAACTACAGCGCTGCCATGGATAGAATAAATAATTTTAATAAAGGGAAGTAACTCATTTTTCCTGTTAAACACCTGGAAGAACAGTGTAGATGCTGCCAGTTCCTCTAAAGTTGACAAAATAGATTGCCGGGCATTTTTATCAAGGCTTTCAAATACATTATCGACAACTATATAGCCGGGTTTTTTTGATATAATATGTGATAGCAATGCTTTTCTTTGTTCCCCGCTGGATGACCATGTTAATGAATTATTGTTGCCTGTGGTAATTTCAAAATGGTCATGGCGTAATTCTTCATCAATAAAATGCTGTAGCGTAGTATTCGAAAAAATTTCACCTCTTAACCCATTTAAAGATGAGGAGAAGTCAAAAGAGCCGGCTTCCATAATGTGCTTTATCAGCCAATCCTTGTTACCATTGTGGGCAATATAAAACGCGGTATGTTGTAATTCTTTCATTCAATTCGTGAACCTATAGTCGTTGTTGATTATTCAGCCTAAATATACGAACACCGCTCATTAAACTACTCTTTATCCACGGCTATAGTTTTGATTGCTGAATAGCGTTACAAATTGGAAATTAATTTCACCCATTTATTTTTCCGGAACACGATATTTCAGAATTAAAATCAGGAATTGCAATTTCCCAGTAAATAATATATGATAATAAAAATGATAATGGTACTAAAGCAACCACCACCCAATTTCTTTGCGCCATAGCCGGCTATCAATCCTCTGAATAATTTATTCATACAGGTAATTTATATTTAATGTAATTTATTATCCGGAAGGTAAACATTAATTGTACCAAAATAGTTTCCGGAGCCGGTATAAAAGTGGGGCAGATCTCCTTTAACATCGTTTGAATCCATATCCTTCAATGATAAAGCAGTAGAGGATCTGCGATTACCGGCCCGGAAATTTTTGTAATTTTTGGCGAATAAAATATTACTATTTAGGTTGCAGGTAATCGCTGGCCGCTATTAGTAGAAAAAATTACCCAATTATATTAAGATACCGGTTTTCCGGGCCTGGATCTGTGATATCTTATTGTTTACATCAATTGGCAGTATAATTGTGATACATTATTGTATTAATATACTTTTAAACTGGTGCAAAATGGACTTAACAAAAGAAGATTTACCCGCTACCGTACAGGCATTTGAATTACAGGAGGATAAGGAAATTTTTATAGCTGAGCAGGTTGTAAACAGCCAGTCTGAAATAGAAACTTTTACAACACGTTATGCCGGAAAGCTAATAAAAGCAAAAAAAGTTCCTGTGATTGCGGAGCACAACTATACACATCCTGAATATAAAGAACGACGCTCTTCAACCGGGATAGTTATGATAATCATTATCCTGGTTATTGTTGTCCTTGTTATATATGGATTATCCACGGGTTGGATACAGGAAAAATTAAATTTAAAAATTTAAACAGCTTAATTTTTTTTTGTCGGGGAATTGTTTGTGCCCCCATGGTTTGGGACGGAGTAGCTGGTTGAATTAATTTCCTGATATGGTATTAGCAGGTAAAAATCTGCCGTATAATTGTTCTCCATGTGATGGTATAATATTTTTAAAACCAGGAATACATTGTCTCACCTTAGTTTTGATTATTAAGACAGGTACTTCAATTGGGAGAATGCGTTTAGTTTCCTCCGTTATTTTGATCAAAGGTACTTCGGGTTTACAGCTGTAAATTCCTTTGTAACCACATCTGTTAATTCTTTATAATTATACCACCGCCCACCAGGTAAGTTTTTCACATGCATGCAAATCGTTCTCCGTAAAGTGTTTGCGCAGTAAAGGAGATATTGGTTCTTTGTATTACCGGGTCAATAATTCTTTACGCAGGAGAGTAAGTCAATTCTCTTTATGTTCGTAAAAACAGCGCCCCTTGAAAATGCCACATCCATCTGTCGCTCATTTTTCATTTCAATGGAATATTTTTGACTCAATTCGCGGGTAAGGTTTCCAATAACATGCCTGATTCCACCACAGCTAAAACTGGAAAGATGAACGAGGCCCCCCGGGGGTAGCCACCGCGCCTTCCACAGTTCCAAATCCAACACTTATCGCAATGAGCTTTTATTTTTCCGCAACAGGGATTGTCTATTTATGCCCATGCAGCTGAAAAATATTTTTATGGAAATTTATGCCTTCAACCTAACCCTTTTTTAAAAATGTTCATTAAAATTTAATCAGCCAAAACGGATAAACAAAAGAATGCGGGTATATTACATCCGGTAACCAGAGAATAATCAAATCTTTAGCTTCAGGCCTATGTCAACAGCGATCATTATATCCTTTTGCACATTATTATTGCTTGCGTATGTGTTTGATTATACCTCTTCCAAAACAAAAATACCTTCCGTTATTCTTTTGCTGTTATTGGGCTGGGCAGTGCGTCAATTATCGCAGTTGGTAGGAATAAAAATTCCGCAATTAACCCTGCTGCTGCCAATACTGGGTACCATCGGCCTTATCCTGATCGTACTGGAGGGGTCATTAGAACTGGAGCTGAACCGATCAAAAAAAGCCCTGGTAATAAAATCGGGCATGGTTGCATTCATCCCATTACTGGCACTTGCTTTTTTAATGGCCTTCTCTTTTCATTATTTCAGCCATGCTTCCCTTAGGGACAGTCTTATTAATGCAATCCCTTTTTGTGTTATCAGTAGCGCCATAGCGATCCCCAGTGTTAAAAACCTGGTATCCTCCCAAAAAGAATTCATCATTTATGAAAGCAGTTTGTCCGACATTTTTGGCGTATTGTTCTTCAATTTCATGGCGCATAACAGCGGTTTTCAAATTGGATCCATCGGTATGTTTTTATTGCAGCTGATCCTAATCATTATCGTATCTTTTATTGCCACAGTAGGATTATCCGTTTTGCTTAAAAAAATAGAGCACCCGATAAAATTCGCGCCCATCATTTTATTGATAATTTTAATCTATGAAGTATCGAAGGTTTACGATCTTCCGGCATTGATATTTATTTTGCTCTTTGGTTTATTCCTGGGTAACCTGGAAGAAATAAAGCGTTTTAAATGGATAGAAAAATTGCGTCCTGTGGAATTAAGCAAAGAGGTACTTAAATTTAAGGAGCTCATTGTGGAAGCAACTTTCCTTATCCGGGCATTGTTCTTTTTACTCTTTGGATACCTGATGGAAACGGCAGAAATAATCAATACAGGCTCCCTGGGCTGGGCGGCAGGGATTGTAGCAGCAATTTTTGCATTACGTGCAGTTCAGTTAAAGATATCCGGCCTTCCATTGATGCCTTTGCTATTTATCGCACCCAGGGGCCTGATCACAATCCTTCTTTTCTTTTCAATTAGCCCTGCGCAAAGTATTGCGCTGGTAAATAGATCCTTAATTGTACAGGTAATATTACTTACGGCGCTGGTAATGATGTATGGATTATTGAGGAATAATAAGAAGATCGCTGAAGTTACGTTGTAAGGAATCCGGAATTTAAAGGTTGGGTACCTTAAAAAAAATTCATTCACCTATTCAGAAATGTGTTAAAAAATGCAGGGAAAAAATATAGATGAAATAATCACGTATCTCGAAGCGATCATACAGCAAACGATAACAGATGAAAACCCAATGGGTTATTTTGCCGCATTGTATCACCAGGTAACAGTTACCATCAGAGAAGGGATAGGCCAGGGATATTACCAGGATAACAAAAGAATGGAAACCCTGGATGTTATATTTGCCAACCGATATCTTGAGGCGTATACTCAATTTCAACAAAACCAACAGTGTACAGATAGCTGGAAATACAGTTTTGAAACAACGAAAGAATATTGGCCAATCGTATTGCAAAATCTTTTATTGGGAATGAATGCCCATATTAACCTCGACCTTGCTATTGCTGCAGTGCAAACCTGCCCCGGCGAAGGGATACATGCATTAAAAGATGATTTTGATAAGATCAATACTGTACTTTCAGGACTGGTAGCACAGGTTGAAAAAAGCCTGACTTCAATATGGCCCCGGCTCAAATTTTTATTGGTGTACTTTGGAAAGATTGATAGTTTTCTTATTGATTTCAGCATGCAGGAAGCCAGGGATGGCGCCTGGAAGTTTGCTACCGAACTGGCTGTTTTAGACCCCCGGCAACAGGACGCCGCAATTAAGGAACGCGATAATAAAATTAGTGAAATCGCCTTGCTGGTAAGTAAACCCGGCTTTTTTATCAGTCTTCTTTTCCTGGTCATCCGGGTAGGAGAGATTGGTTCAGTAGCGAAGAAGATTGAAAAATTATGGATAAAGAGATCATTATAATAAAACTCAAAAAGGTCATTATAAATCATTGTAGTGAAACCCAAATTTCACGAAACGGTTGGCCTGCTCTTCCACTGGTTGGTACCGAAGGTAAGGCCCGTGATAAGATAATAGCCAGATCAGCCCCGGGCCTATTACTGCACCTTACAAATTTTTGATCTCCCTTAAGAAAAAACCTGTTACAATGTTTTCCCCAAACAATTGAAATACTCTCGTATCGATTTAAGTTTGCCATCGAATACTATTCATGATGGCAATTAAAGTTGAAAATAAAACCGGGCTGCTGTTATCCCCGCAACAGTTATTAAAAAATATATCCGTATTGCAGACACTCCATATCCGAAAAACTGCGGCTGATGTCAGTTATGCAACCAGCGACCTGGATAGCCGTGAAATCAGTAACTCTTTTTCGCAGTTGCCCAAAGCGGCAAAAGAGGTACTCATTTATTTTAACGCGGGCCATAGCGATTCTAGAAATTATAGTATCCGGTCAAGATATAAAACAGGCCGGGCGGGCATGCCTTATAATGATTTTTATGAGCCGGCACTCTTAAGGGAATTACATATTCTATTTGAAAGGCTGAAACCCTTTGCTTCCCTTTTTAAATGGTATCATAAGATATGGTATAATAAATCCAGTGCCAAAACAGCCCCGTGCGTTTTTAGTGGCTATAAACCACAATTGCAATTTGAAGTGATAAAAGAAAATGATGCGCTGGTGCTAAAAACGCATATCACTTTAAATGGAACAGCCTATGATACCGGGGATTTTAAGCGGTATCATTTTTTATTGGCCGGTGGCAACGAATATTTTTTATTGGGCTTTAAAGATTTTCAGACATTGGAATGGCTACAGGAAAATAAGCCTGAACAATATCAACACCATCCGACCGAAATGGCGCAAAACATTTTAGCCAGGCTGGAAGAAGATTATAAAGTAAACCGCAATAATTTATTTCCACAAAATACCATTGACTCATTGCCTGTGAAACGCGTGATGCTGAGCGAAATAAGCAGTTCGTTTTTGGTGTTTACTCCACAATGGATATACGAAGGATTTTTAGTGGAAGGCCCATGGAAGGAAACTTATGAAATTACAAAGGCGGGGGAAGTATATGCAATAAAGAGGAACAAATCGGAAGAATTATTGTTCTCAAAATTATTGGAGGGCCTTCATCCCAATTTTGTAAAGCAACTCAACGGCTATTATTACCTGCCGTTTTCCGAGGCGCAGAAGAAGCAATGGTTTTTAAAAGCATACCATTTTTTATTAGAGCAGGATATACAGGTGGTGGGAATGGATATGCTGCAACATTTTCGCTATTCTACCGACAAGGCAGTAACTACGGTTGATATAAAAGAAAACGAAAACAATACCCTTACCCTCCGGTTTAGCCTTTATTTTGGTAAAGAGGAAATAGCGCTTGCTGATCTGCAAAAACTGGTATTGGCCGGTCAAAGGGCAATACTTTTAAAAGATGGAAGCCTGGGTATAATTAGTGATGAATGGATACAACAGTATGGTGCGATTATCAGGCACGGCAAAGTTTCAAAAAACGAAATAACGGTTGCGAAGGGGATGGCATTAACAGAAGAAAAGTCTTCCGATGAAACACAGGTATTAAAGCAGGTGATCAAAAAAGACTGGTGGCGGCGGTGGCAGCAGTGGCAACAGCCCGGGACGGTATCTTATGCGGTGCCTTCCGGCATAGAAGCTACGTTAAGGCCCTACCAGCACAAAGGATTTGAATGGATGGTGCTGCTGTCGGAAGCAGGTGCGGGTGCCTGCTTGGCCGATGATATGGGGCTGGGGAAAACATTGCAGGCGATTTGTTTTATTGCTCATCAACTACAAAAATATCCTGCTGAAAAGCATTTGATCATTTGCCCCTCCAGCTTATTATATAACTGGGAACAGGAACTTAAAAAATTTGCCCCGCATCTCTCCGCTGCGGTATACCACGGCTCCCAACGCAGTTTTGAAAACATGTGCGGCGGTGACCATCAAATAACCATTACTACTTATGGCACTTTGCGATCTGATATCGATAAAATATCTGCCCTTAGCTTTGGCGTAGCCGTGATTGATGAAAGCCATAATATTAAAAATCCTTCTGCGTTGATCACGCGTGCGGTAAATCAGATCAATGCTAATACACGCATAGCACTTAGCGGCACACCGGTAATGAATAACACGTTTGATCTGTATGCTCAATTGAGTTTCCTGGTGCCTGGCATGTTTGGGGGCCGTGAGTTTTTTAAACGGGAATATGCAGACGCCATCGACCGTGACCATAATGAGGAGAAAATAAAAGCATTACAAAAAATGACTGCCCCGTTTATCCTTCGGCGAACAAAGGAACAGGTAGCAACAGACCTGCCCGAAAAAATTGAGAGCATTTTGTGGTGCGAAATGGGTATTGATCAAAAACTGGCATACGAATCTATCAAAGAAAATGTACGTAACAGCATTTTCCTTGATATTAAAGAAAAAGGCCTGAACAGCGGGAAGTTAAGTGTGATCATTGGCCTGCTCAAACTCCGGCAGGTTTGTAATTCGGGCGAGTTGGTGAAAGACCAGGACCTATTTTGTTATGATTCCATTAAGACGGATATCCTGGTGGAAGAGCTTAAAAATATTATCCCTAATCACAAAGCATTGGTATTCTCACAATTCACGGGTATGCTCGACCTGCTGGAAATAAGTTTTAACAAGCACCATATTCCATTTTGCCGGCTGGATGGCAGTACCCCCACCGACAAAAGAATGGAACTGGTGAGCAGCTTCCAGGAAGATGACTCAATAGAAAAAGTATTCCTGCTTAGTTTAAAAGCAGGCAATGCGGGATTGAACTTAACAGCAGCGGATTATGTATTTTTATTCGATCCCTGGTGGAATACAGCCGTACAACAACAGGCCATTGACCGTACTCATCGTATCGGGCAAACGAAGAATGTGTTTGCCTATAAAATGATCTGCAGGGATACTATTGAAGAAAAGATCGTCCTGTTACAACAGCGAAAGAAGAAATTAGCTGAAGACCTGATCGGCGAAGAGGAAGGCTTTGTAAAAGCATTGACCGAAAATGATATCGAGTTTTTATTCAGTTGATGATTTTTTTAATAACTATATAGGCATATAGCCATATAGGCACATAGGAGACCCGGGCAAGATGGGTTTTTTCTTTATGTGCTCTAAGTTCTTATGTGGTTTTAATTGTTTGTAATAGTCTACACTGGAAAGTATGAGTATTCTACAAAACCTTATGCCTTGTTGAACCCAGACTTTAACACACTACTTTTGAAATAAACTTATGGCCGATAGCTGCTCACAATCTTTTTTATGATTTTTATATCGCTACTCTCTTTTATTTTAGGTAAATTACACCAGCATTATTAGCCGGTACTTCATGCCTGAATGATATTTTATGAAGCATATTTTTACCTTCCTTGCTTTGCATTTTTTGTTGTCACTAACAGTAGCAGCACAAACTGTGGTATCTATAAAAATAGATGGAGCCATTAATCCCGTTACCGCTGATTTTATACACGAAGCCATTGAGCATGCAGGCAGCAAAAAAGCGGCCTGCCTGCTGATACATTTGAATACACCGGGCGGTTTATTACAATCCACCAGGGAAATTGTAACAGAATTGCTGGAAAGCAAGGTGCCGGTAGTAGTGTATGTATCACCCGAAGGGGCGCATGCAGGTTCAGCGGGGGTTTTTATTACACTGGCTGCAAATATTGCAGCCATGGCCGAAGCATCCAATATAGGCGCTGCACATCCTGTAAACCTGCAAGGCTCCATGGATAGTGTTATGAGCGAAAAAGTGACCAATGATGCAGCAGCCTTTATCCGTAGCATTGCAGCCAAAAGAAACCGCAACCTGGAATGGGCGGAAGATGCAGTGCGGAAAAGCATTTCTATCACAGCGGCTGAAGCCATCCTGAAGCACGTGGTTGACCTGATAGCATTCTCCGACCAGGACCTGCTAAACCAGATTGACGGGAAAACCATAAAACTAAACAGCGGGGTTGTAATACTGCATACAAAAAATGCAACGATCGAAGTATTCGATATGAGCGGAATGGACAAGCTGTTGAATATTATCAGCGATCCCAATATCGCTTATCTTATGATGATGCTTGGTTTTTTTGGAATTTTATTTGAACTGTTTAACCCCGGCGCTATTCTGCCGGGTATAACAGGTGTGATAGCATTGATCCTTGCTTTTTACGCCATGCATACCTTACCCATTAATTATGCAGGGCTGGCATTGATCATTTTTGGCGTGCTTCTTTTATTGCTGGAAATAAAAGTTGTGAGTCATGGCATGTTGGCCATCGGCGGTATCATATCGCTGTTGCTGGGGTCTATGATGTTGATAAAAACAAGCTCCCCTTTGGAAGTTGCGGGTATCTCAAAGCTGCTCATTGTAGCTACTACTGCACTTACATCATTGCTATTTTTGTTTGTGATAGGCGCCGGATTAAAGGCGCAAAAACGAAAGCCGGTAACGGGCCTGGAAGCAATGACCGGCCTGGCGGGGATAGCAATGGAGCCCCTTGAACCCAACGGCCAGGTTCGCGTACGGGGAGAAATATGGAATGCTTCTTCCATCAGCGGTAACATCAATAAGGGTGAGGCCGTAAGGATAAGCGCTGTTAAAAAACTGGTTTTGTATGTAGAGAAAGTAACCTTTTAAAATCAATATAATATGCCACAAATTCCATTTATAACCGTCCTTGTAGTCTTTTTTTTAATCAGTCTTTTGGCAAGTGCGGTAAAAATTCTCCGTGAATATGAGCGGGGTGTTATTTTCAGGTTGGGACGACTGATCGGCGGGGATGGGCTAAAGGGTCCGGGACTGATATTGCTGATACCATTTATTGACAAAATGGTGAAGGTAAGTTTACGTACAGTTGTGCTGGATGTGCCTCCGCAAGACATTATTACCAGCGATAACGTTTCCATAAAAGTAAATGCCGTGGTGTATTTTCGGGTACTGGAACCACAAAAAGCAGTAGTGCAGGTGGAGAATTTTTTATTGGCCACTTCCCAAATTTCCCAAACTACTTTACGCAGTGTGCTGGGGCAGTCGGAGTTGGACGACCTGCTTTCGCAAAGGGATATTATTAACCATAAGCTACAACAGATCATCGATTCGCAAACGGAACCATGGGGAGTTAAAGTGTCGAATGTGGAAGTAAAACAAATTGATCTGCCCCAGGAAATGCAACGGGCAATGGCCAAACAGGCAGAGGCAGAAAGGGAACGCCGCAGTAAGGTTATCTCCGCCGAAGGTGAATTCCAGGCTTCCCAAAGATTAGCTGATGCCGCGAAAATCCTGGCCGCTGAACCGAGCGCACTGACCCTACGATACCTGCAAACTTTAAGAGAGATCGCCACTGAAAATAATTCAACTACCATCTTTCCCGTACCAATAGATTTATTGAAGCCTTTTTTAAACAGCGGTGGTAAGAAAGTGAATATAAATGATGTGTTGGGAGACGCTTAATAACTCCATTTTATTTTACCTAACCAATGAGCCTGGTTCCGGGAGTATAACTTTTCCCTGGTTTTATCCTTCCCGAAATCATTAGCCGGGAGGTTGGGTTTTTACTGTCATTGACCCTTTCCGTTAACCCTTATCCGGGCTTTCAAGCCTAAAAAGCTTATTTTTATGATTGCTTTTATTCAATACAATTGCATGCCATGATATACCCCATTTTTTATACCTGCTATATTTCCAGGCATAAAAATGACAGTATTAAATAATTAATCATCATGACAGCAGAACACCAGCGCCTGGCAGTAAATCATAAAAAACCTATTCCCCTTGAACAGTGGGGTCCTTATTTGAGTGAAAGGCAATGGGGTACCGTAAGAGAAGATTATGGTCCTCACGGGGATGCATGGGGGTACCTGAATTTTGACCAGTCTCACTTTAGAACCTATCGCTGGGGTGAGGATGGCATTGGGGGTATTTCTGATTATTTTCAGAATCTGTGCTTTGCCCTGGCTTTCTGGAACGGAAAGGATAAAATTTTGAAAGAACGTTTATTTGGTCTCGGCAATTTCGAAGGTAATCATGGGGAAGATGTTAAAGAATTGTATTACTACCAGGATAATATTCCAACCCATTATTATATGGAATATTTATACAAATATCCCCAGAATGAATTTCCATATGAAGACCTGAAAGCTACTACCCGCGGTCGCTCCATGCTGGATCCTGAATATGAGATACTGGATACAGGTGTATTCGATAAAGAAGAATATTTTGATATCAATATTACCTACGCCAAACAAAACCCACAGGATATATATATAAGGATCGATATTACCAACCGCAATGATAAAGCAGCTCCTATAACGGTGTTGCCTACCCTGTGGTTTTACAACAGGTGGGTTAATAATCCGGCCGAACCCAGGCCTTGTATTACCTTTCTAAATAAGACTTCTGTTAAAGTAAAACACAAACGCCTGGGCAACTACTACTTCTATTTTCAGCAACCCGATGATTGCCTGTTTACGGATAATGAAACCAATATGAATAAGGCAACCGGTGTGGCAAATGAAACCATATTTGTAAAAGACGCTTTTCATGATGCGATCATTGATGGCACAAACCGCAAAAAACTCCGCTTAAGAAAAGAAGGCACCAAGTTTTCACCGGTATACGAATTGAAAGTAAAAGGAGGCGAAACAAAAACCATTTATTGCCGGCTTACGGACAGAGCAGATGACCGGCCTTTTACCAAAGGGTTTGAAAAAATATTCGCGGTTCGTAAACAGGAGGCGGATCTTTTTTACAGGGCCATACTTCCGGTTAATATTTCAGATGACCTGAGGAACATACAGCGCAAAGCGCTGGCTGGTATGTTGTGGAGCAAACAATATTATCATTATGATGTAGAGCGTTGGCTTACTACCAGTGATGGAATTACCCCGGTAAATGATGGCAAAAAGAAAGGGCGCAACAATGACTGGACCCATTTAAAGAATCAGGATATCATTGCAATGCCCGATAAATGGGAATACCCCTGGTATGCCGCATGGGATTTGGCCTTTCATTGTATTTCACTGGTGATGGTTGATCCTGAATTTGCCAAACACCAGTTGCTGCTTATCATGAGGGAATGGTATATGAAGCCCGATGGGCAATTACCTGCTTACGAGTGGAATTTCAGCGATGTGAACCCCCCGGTGCAGGCATGGGCCGCGCTTGAGGTTTACCGGATAGAAAAAGAGACCAGTGGAAGCGGGGATATCGTTTTCCTGAAAAAGGTGTTCCAGAAATTATTGATCAATTTTACCTGGTGGATCAACCGGAAAGACCGAAGCGGTAATAATATTTTCGAGGGAGGATTTTTAGGATTGGATAATATTGGGGTATTCAACCGCAGTCATAACCCCACCGGCGAAATGCAATTGGAGCAGGCGGATGGTACCAGCTGGATGGGCATGTATGCGCTGAATATGATGGACATGGCGCTGGAGATCGCCAAACAGGATAGGGCTTTTGAAGATATGGCTACCAAATTTTTTGAGCACTTTGTATTGATATCAGAAGCGCTTAATAGTCACAGCTTGTGGAATGAAGAGGATAAATTTTATTATGATGTGTTGCGGATCGGAAACGCTGATCCAATGCCATTGCGCATACAAAGTATCGTTGGGTTAACGAGTTTATTCGCCGTGAGTATAATGGATAGGGAAATATTTGAACGGCTGCCTGATTTTAAAAAAAGAATAGACTGGTTTGAAAGCTACCGGGCAAAAAACAATCGGTACTGGCCCAATGAAGAGCGGGGTGATGGGGAAGAAATATTATTATCATTGGTTAAAAAAGACCGGTTGATCCATTTACTTCGCCGTATGCTCAACGAGGAAGAATTTTTATCCGGCGGGGGTATCAGGGCATTGTCAAAATATCATGAGGCCAATCCTTATTCCGTCACGATCGATGGAACCAAGTACGAGATTCAGTACGATCCGGGAGACTCTACCAGCAATCTTTTTGGGGGCAACAGCAATTGGCGGGGCCCGGTATGGATACCCATCAATTACCTGATCATTCGTTCCATCCGGAAATATGGAGAATTCTATGGTGACAATTTAAAAGTAGAGTGCCCGGTAGGATCGGGTAGTTTTCTAAACCTGGTAGAAGTTTCCAAAGTGCTGACCGAAAGGGTAGTGAGTCTGCTGGCAATTGATGACGGGGGAGAGCGTAAATTAAATGGCAATCAAAACTGGTTCTACAAAAAACCGGGCAATGAAAAGCTGGTTTTATTTTACGAATATTTCCATGGTGATACGGGTTCCGGATTGGGAGCAAGTCATCAAACGGGCTGGACCTCCCTCGTAGCGGACCTGATAGGTGGTAACCAGGTAAAGTTAGAAGAATGGAAAGAGGGCAGCGGCCATGAAATTTTTATAGATGAGGAGGAGTAATTGATAATTGATAATTAATAGTTAATAATTGTGAGAATAATCTCTTGAAAATTCCAGGATGAATATTTTAGAAATCACGCTATGGCATATTTTCATATTAAAGCAAATAGTAGCAAGTTTAAAAAACTATCGATAATTAATTATCAAATATCAATTACCTCTTTGCTCTTTCATATTGCACCGGCCAGGCCACATCTGCGCCCAACTCTTTTGCGGCATGCAAAGGAAAATAAGGATCCCGTAATAACTGGCGGGCTAAAATAATAAGGTCGGCTTGATGATCAGCTAATATTTGCTCCGCTTCGGATGCCGTGGTTATTAGTCCTACAGCGCCGGTTAATATACCGGTTTCTTTTTTTATTTTTTCTGCGAATGGCACCTGGTACATTGGTGCTACCTTGATTTTTTGTGCCGGTGAAATGCCTCCAGAGGAACAGTCTACCAGGTCTACACCATGGGTTTTCAGAATGGCAGCCAATTGTACCGCATCTTCTGATGTAAAACCGCCTGGCACCCAATCGGTTGCGGATATACGCACAAATAAGGGCAGTTCTTCTCCCATCACTTTGCGGGTGGCTTCAACAATTTCTAGCAGTAAGCGGGCCCTGTTTTCAAATGAGCCGCCATATTTATCGGTACGAAGGTTGCTCAGTGGCGATAAAAATTCATTGAGCAAATAGCCGTGTGCAGCGTGTATTTCAATTACTTTATAACCTGCACGGATGGCTCTTTTAGCAGCATTGCTGAAATCAACGATGAATTGTTGAATATCCGCTGCGTCCATTTCCTTTGGAAGGGGCTCGCCTTCGGCAAATGCAATTGCACCTGGTGCCAGCGTTTGCCATGCGCCCTCTTCGGGTGTTAGCGACTTGCCTCCTTTCCATGGCTTATGGTGACTTGCTTTTCTGCCGGCATGTGCCAGTTGTATGCCTGGTACCGCATTACGCGCTGCAATAAATTCGTTGATGCGTTGCAGAAAGGGAATATGTTCATCTTTATAAATACCAAGATCATCCGCTGTGATCCTTCCTTCCGGCGATACAGCAGCTGCTTCTGTTAACACCAATCCTGCGCCACCTGCGGCCCGGCTGCCCAAATGTACCAGGTGCCAGTCGTTGGCAAAGCCGTCGACGCTCGAATATTCGCACATAGGGGATACAACGATCCTGTTTTTAAATTCAATATTCCGGATAGTAATGGGTGCAAAAAGTAATGCCATGCTTTTAATTTATGGTGCAAATTGAAGATATTTTATAATAAAAAATTGGCAATTTTTATTTTCTTTCATGCAGGAAGGTTAGCAGTAGTGTTTGGATACCCACAGCATAGGTAGGAACAGGCCGCTGTAGAAACAGGCCGCGGCCTGTTCTTTCCAAATGGCTATTACCTTATCACGGGTCTGACCTTCGATGCCTAACGGAGGTAGAACAGGCCGCGGCCTGTTCCTACAACGCAATCTCCGCGTCAATAAAAGTTCAATAATGTTATGCCGCACAAGGGAGTGACACAACGATGTTGATTAGGATTCTTCTGCCGGTGCAAAAAAA
>JBDTVX010000023.1:0-25300 GCA_040007015.1 Ferruginibacter sp.
CTATGCACCGTTTAACCAGGTCAATGCCGGTGCCAGTGCGAGTTCCAATCCGCTGGAATTCTACCTTGAAGGCATTTCTCGCCCCACTGGCGGAGCGACGTTAGTCTCCACGACGGCTGCGATCGTTCCTGCATTGGCGGCCGATGCAAAGGTGATCTATGTCTCGGCGTTTTATCAGGACCAGGTCGTCTGCTTCGATAGCAACAGCGGCGCGCGCCTGCGGGCTTTCGATGTGCCGCAACCCAATGGCCTTTGCCTCGACGGCACCGACGGGCTGCTGGTGGTCAGCAATAAGCGCATCGTGCGATTGGATTTGAAAAGCGGCCAGTTGAGCGACGTGATCACCAGCGGACTGGACCAACCGTGGCACGTCACGGTGGACAAAGCCGGAAATCTTCTAGTCACCGACCAGGGTGTCAGCCAGCAGGTGAAGCGCTTTGACCGCTCGGGCAAGCTACTGGGCAGTTACGGCGTCGCCGGCGGGCGTGACAACCAGGGGAAATATTCTTCAACACGAAACAAAATCTTTTTTACTGAATAATGATTGGGATGGGCTCATCAACCGGCAGGAGCTTTACGGCCATCTTCTGCAATTAACCGAAACTGCCGAAACAATAGCCGAAGAACACGCGGAGCATTTATTAAATAATTATTTATTGCCTCCCATCGGCAACCAGGAGGTTTGGGCGGCGGGGGTTACGTACCTGCGTAGCCGGGATGCAAGAATGGAAGAATCTGAAGATACGGGCGCGGCTGATTGTTATCAAAGGGTATATGAAGCGGAAAGACCCGAATTGTTTTTTAAATCCCTCCCGCACCGGGTGGCGGCACATAAGGAAAAAGTGTATATACGCAAAGATTCCACCTGGAATGTACCCGAGCCCGAGCTGACATTGTATATGAATTCGCAGGGTAATATCCAGGCTTATACGATCGGCAACGATATGAGTTCAAGAAGTATTGAAGGCGAAAACCCGTTGTACCTTCCGCAGGCGAAAATGTATGAAAGAAGCGCTGCGCTTGGCCCCTGCCTTTTTGTAACAGATGGCCCGATACCGTTAAGCACTACTATTCAAATGAGTATTTACCGCAATGGGGAAAAGATGTTTGATGATGCAACAACACTTGCCAAAATGAAGCGCACATTAAATGAACTGGCCAGCTGGCTGTATCGCGAAATGGATTTTGCACCCGGATGTTTTTTAATGACGGGCACCTGCGTGGTACCGCCCAATGAATTTACATTGAATGAAAATGATGTGGTAAATATCAGCATTGATGGCATTGGGATGCTGTCAAATATTATTGCAGAAAAGAAGTAGGGGCATGCCGTATTTTTTTACGTCCGCCTTTATCGCATTTCGCAAGGTTAAGTTTGCAAACCATGGAGAGGGTGAAGAAACCGTTTACCTTTTCTATTTTGTCACGTAAGGACGAATAAGCACGAATTTTTTCCATAGAATAATTCTTTATTTGGTATTAGTTTTTGCATTAGTGGCAATTAAAATTTACATAGTAAGCTCGTGAACTTTTTTTAAATAGATTCCGGGGCCCCAACGTCGGTCGTCTTATGTACCCTAAGTAAAAAATATCGGTAGCGAATTCGTGTAAGCGGGAAGCGTGCCGTACGCAATATTTTCACGCCAATAGTAAATGGCGCAACTCTGGCGTGCTGTTAATTTTTATGAAATATATTCTATCAATATTTTATTGAGTTATTATGGATCTTTGAGCATTTTTTGAAGAAAGGTTGACTGGTAAGAATACGATTTTCCTGTAAGGCACTTGTAGTGTATATTTATATTCGCTTACCAAATAATAAACCCCACCAGATACTAAAACAATTTAACGATCAATATGCCTAAACAAAACGAGCGAGCAACAAGCAACACCATTGCATTCGCGTTAATTACCAGCCTCTTTTTTCTATGGGCCTTCCTGCACAATATCAATCCGATACTTATTCCGCATTTAAAAAAGGCCTGCCAGTTAACTGATCTGCAATCGTCTTTAATAGATACGGCAGTATATCTCGGCTATTTTCTCGTTGCATTGCCGGCGGGATTGTTCATGCATAAATATGGGTATAAAAAGGGGATTCTTTTTGGATTGCTTTTATATGCTGTTGGCGCGGCCTTATTTATTCCTGCAGCGGCTACACGCAGTTATGATTTCTTTTTGGTTGCCTTATTTATTATTGCAGGCGGCGCTACCTTTTTAGAAACAGTTGCCAATCCATACATCACCAAACTGGGCGATAAAGCATCTTCTGAGCAGCGTTTAAATTTTGCACAATCTTTTAACGGGGTAGGGGCTTTTATTGCGCCCATCATCGGGGGCCAGTTTATCCTTTCCGGTATTGAGCATACGCCGCAGGAGATGAAGGCAATGTCGCCGGAGCAGCTAAACAGTTACCTTTCTTTTGAAGCAGGCACCATTAAAATTCCTTACATGATCATAGCCGGTATTGTATTATTGGTGGCCATATTTTTTGTATTTACCCGTTTACCTGAAATAAAAGAAGAAGACATGGAAGATGACGGCGGGCATGGTAAGAAGTCTTTTTCATTAAATGTATTTCGTCACAGCCATGTTACCTGGGCTGTAATTGCTCAGTTTTTTTATGTGGGCGCCCAGGTAGGGATAGGCAGTTTTTTTATCCGTTTTTCCAGGTATACAATGGACCTTCCTGAAAAAGAAGCGGCTTACTGGTGGGGTTTTATTGCCATGGTTGGCTTTATGCTGGGCCGCTTTGCCGGAACTTTTTTTATGAAATTTATAAAGCCTTCCCGGCTGCTTTGCCTGTATGCAGTGATCAATGTTTTGTTACTTACCATTGCTCTTACGGCAACCGGGAGAATTGCAGTGTATGCCTTGCTGGCTGTGCCATTTTTTATGTCTATCATGTTCCCCACCATCTTCGCATTGGGTATTAAAGGGCTGGGGGAAGAGAGTAAAATCGCTTCTTCATTTCTTATCATGTCGATTGTTGGGGGTGCAATTATTCCCCCGGTAATGGGGCAGATCTCGGATAAAACGGCGAGCATTCAAATGGCTTATATTGTTCCATTGTTCTGTTTCCTGTTTGTGCTTTATTTCGGGTGGCGGGGCTACAAAATAAAAGAGACAAAATAAAAAGCAAAAAGATCAGCATAACTAAACAGGTAAAGAGTTACAACACTGCAGGGGCAGGTTCCCTTCCGCTTATGGAGAGAGCTGTCCGGAAACAATCGGGAGGCCTGGACGAGATCATACCAGATAAATTTTATATACATTTAAAACTTACCAACATGCAAAAAATGATCAGCAGTTTATTTTTTTGTTTAATTGTTTGCTGCGCTTTGAAGGCACAAAAATACAATGGCACAGACGCCAATATGGGAAACCTGTATCGCCTGTCCGACGCTAAGTCGCGGTCCATCAGCCCGGAGAATTTTAATGGCGCCAAAGGCGAAGGGGGCAAAGCCACTACGGGCACAGGCGCAGGCGCGTCAAGAGACCTGGGCCAGGGTTGGAAGGTAAGCCCGAGCGTGGTGATAAAATCAAAGACTACTTATACGGTAGCGGATATCAGCGGCCCCGGTTCAATACAGCATATATGGATGACGCCAACGGGCAACTGGCGATATTCTATCCTGCGTTTTTACTGGGATGATGAAACTACGCCTTCGGTAGAAGTGCCCGTGGGTGATTTTTTTGGAATGGGCTGGGGCAAATATTCTCCTCTTCAATCCCTGGCGGTTTGTGTAAATCCGGGCAGCGCTTTTAATTGTTACTGGCCAATGCCCTTTAGAAAGAAGTGCAGGATAACAATGGAAAATATTGATAATGCCGACATGGTGTTGTATTACCAGGTAGATTATCTTTTAACTGAAGTGCCTTCGGATGCCGCCTATTTTCATGCACAGTTCAATCGGGTAAACCCATTGCCCTATAAAAAAGATTATATGCTCGTTGACAGCATAAAAGGCAAGGGGCAATACGTGGGCACCTATATGGCATGGGGGGTTCATAATAATGGCTGGTGGGGCGAGGGTGAAATAAAATTCTTTATGGACGGGGATACGGATTATCCTACTATTTGCGGCACCGGAACAGAAGATTATTTTTGCGGTTCTTATGATTTTGATACCCGCAAGAAAAATGAAGCAGGTGTAGAGCAAACAAATTATACTGAATTTTCCAATCCCTATACGGGCCTGCCGCAGGTCATTAAGGGCGACGGGCATTATGATATAGCGCAACGTTTTGGTTTGTACCGCTGGCATATTACGGACCCAATCCGGTTTGAAAAAAATTTAAAAGTAACCATACAGGCATTGGGATGGAGGAGCGGCGGGCGCTATCTACCCCTCCAGGATGATATTGCGTCTACGGTGTTCTGGTATCAAACAGAACCGCATACCAGTTTTCCAAAATTGCCTTCAAAGGATCAGTTGGAAGTCAATTAATAGTAATTTCTTTACATAGCGTTGGAAAGAAAATAAAAGTTTACGGTATTCACTGCATCGACTTAAAAATCGCTGGCTATAGTGTTAATTTACAATCGTAAACATCTGCTAAGTTTGCTAAAAGCCTTATTGGCTTATTCAACTGTAAAGACACAGCAAAGAGAAAGTAATTTCAATTCGAAGGCATTTTCAATTTTCAATTATTAATTTTCAATTAAATTCAAACAGTATGAAAAAACAATTGACCTACCTGGTTTTAGGATTGATAAGCCTGCCGTTATTTACTATATCTCAAACGGGTAAGGTAATGGACAATCTTTCCATGACAAGTAAGATATTAAAAATGGAAAGGAAGTACGCCGTATACCTGCCACCCGATTATGAAAGTTCAGAACGGAGCTATCCTGTTCTTTACCTGCTGCATGGCGGTGGCGACGATCAGACAGGATGGGTACAATTTGGAGAAGTGCTGCGCATTACTGATAAAGCGATCAACGAAGGCAGCGCAACACCGATGATTATCATAATGCCCGATGCCAATACCGGCCAGAGAGGTTTTTCCAATAATGCAACAGGTACCTGGAGATATGAAGATTTTTTCTTTGAAGAGCTGATGCCTCTTGTAGAAAAGAAATACCGCATCAAAACAGAAAAAAAATATCGGGCCATTAGTGGCCTTTCAATGGGCGGTGATGGCACCTTTACGTATGCATTGCATCACCCGGAATTATTTTCATCGGCCTGTCCTTTGAGCGCCGGTACAGGCCCGCTTACCCTGGAAGATGCAAAGACCCGCGTAAGAAGGGATAACCCGGCAATAGCAGATTCCGTGATCGTGAAATTTTTTAACCGGCAGAGTGTGCCTGCCTTGATAAATGCAATGCCGGATAGCATGAAAAAATCGGTTCGCTGGTATATTGATGTAGGCGATGATGATTTTTTATATGAAGGAAATTCGCTGGTGCATATTGCCATGCGTAAAAGAGAAATACCGCATGAATTCCGTATCCGCGACGGGGGCCACAACTGGACATATTGGCGCAGGTCGTTACCGGATGTGCTGGAATTTATCAGCCAGGCTTTTCACCAGTATTGACAAATACAGAACATATCTAAACCGCTGATTATACTTGATTTTCGTTGATTCAATTGATTTCAATTCAGCGGCTCAGGTCATTTTTTGATTTCCAGGCGAAAATCTGCCGTGAAGTATTCGACTTGAAAAATTATTGCAACCATTCAACTTTGAATAATGAATAAGATATTCTTCCTCTTTGCATCCTTTTTCTATTTCAGCAGTTTTGCATGGGCGCAAAACATTCACCTGGATAAACTTCGTTTCGGCGTTGCCTATTATGATGAATACATGCCCTATGAAAGATTGGATAAGGATATACAAATGATGAAAGATGCCGGCATCAACGTGGTCCGCATAGCGGAATCTACCTGGAGTACTGTAGAGCCGCAGGATGGGGTGTATGACTTTTCTCATATCGACAGGGTGCTGAATGCGATGCATAAAGCAGGAATAAGCGTTATCATCGGTACCCCCACCTATGCGCTTCCAGCCTGGCTCGCCAAAAAATTCCCGGACGTACTTGCCATTACGCCCCGGGGACAAAATAAATATGGCGCCCGCCAGAATATGGATATCACCAATACCCATTTTCGTTTCTATGCAGAAAGGGTCATCCGGAAGATCATGCAGCATCTAAAGGATCACCCGGCCATTATCGGCTACCAGGTAGATAATGAAACCAAATCATACAATGTATCCGGGCCGGATGCGCAACGGCAATTTGTTTTGTACATGAAAAAAAAGTATAGATCATTGGATAGTATCAATCATGCTTTTGGTTTGGATTACTGGAGCAACCGCATCAACAGCTGGATAGAATTCCCTTCTACCGAAGGAACGATCAACGCAAGCCTGGGATCGGAATTTTCTAAGTTCCAGCGAAAACTGGTCACCGATTATCTTGCCTGGCAGGCCTCCATTGTGAGGGAATATAAACGGCCGGGACAATTCATCACACAAAACTTCGACCTGGATTGGAAAGGATATTCCTATGGCATTCAGCCCGATGTTGATCATTTCGCTGCTGCAAAAGCATTGGACATTGCAGGAATAGATATTTATCATCCTACCCAGGATCAGTTGACGGGTATCGAAATATCATTGGGTGGGGATATGGCGCGCTCCATGAAAAAAGGCAAAAACTATCTTGTTATTGAAACGGAGGCCCAGGGCTTTGCGCAATGGGTTCCTTATCCGGGGCAACTAAGATTGCAGGCATTCAGCCATCTTGCTTCAGGCGCCGACATGGTGTCTTACTGGCATTGGCATTCTATTCATAATTCTGCCGAAACTTACTGGAAGGGTTTATTGAGTCACGACTTTGAGCCTAATCCAACTTACAATGAAGCAAAAACGATCGGGAAGGATTTTGAAAAGATCGGGGCCAATTTGGTAAACCTGAAAAAAACAAACAAAACAGCCATTCTTTTTAGTAATGAAGCGCTTACTGCTTTTCAGTGGTTTGGATTTGGCTGGGGCGGCAACGTAAGTTATAATGATGTACTTCGCAAACTATATGATGCCCTGTACCGGATGAATGTGGGCGTAGATTTTGTTGATCCCTCCAGCAGTAACCTGGAAGATTATCAACTACTGGTCGTGCCTGCCCTATATGCCGCGCCTGACAGCCTGTTGCAACGCCTTAACAGGTATGTTAAAAATGGTGGCCATATTGTTTACACATTCAAATCCGGGTTTTCCGATCAAAATAATAAAGTTCGCACTACACACCAGCCGGGGATAATTGATGAAGCCTGCGGGATATACTACAACCAGTTTACCCTTCCTCAAAATGTTTTTTTAAAAGGCGATCCATACGGAGTTGGCATTGAAAACAACAAGGTAAGCACCTGGATGGAATTGATCACACCCACTACCGCGAAAGTACTGGCTTACTATGATCACCCGGTTTGGGGCAGTTATGCCGCTATCACGGAGAATAACTATGGCAAAGGGTTAGTTACTTATATTGGTTGTATCACCAGCAGTGTTGTGGTAGAAAAAATATTGGCCGATGCAGTAAAAAAGGCCGGGTTATGGGGGATGGATCAGCAATTATATTTTCCGCTGATCACAAAAACAGGTGTCAATAAAAGCGGTAAGATTATTCACTATTATTTTAATTATTCATCTTCAGCGGCCACGTTCAAATATCCATTTAAGAATGGCAGAGAATTGTTTTCAGATGAAATAATGGGTAGCAATAAACAGGTGGACATAGAAGCCTGGGGGGTAAAGATTGTTGAGGAAGATTAATGTACTGACACATCCGCAAAATCTTTACAACCGGCGCAGATACAGTTCTGCGCCGGAGTGATTGATTAGGTATACAAGGGTAAAAAATAATGGATCAGATTCATTTTGTAGGGACTACAAACAGCCCGGTTTGATCTGAAAGATAAATATTGGCACCTCCTACGAAAACCAATTATGCCAGCGGCATAACCTGTTTGTAGATAGTAAGGAGAAAAAGGAATTTGCCCCAGCGGGGCAACCTGCTTACAAGTGATACTAATCGTAAAATTTAGCAAATATTCAGGTTGCCCCGCTGGGGCAAAACTAAATATAAATATTTTTTCTACAAAGAGATTGCCCCGCTGGGGCATGACTGCATTTATACGCGCAATTATGAAAGTATTTAGATTTTGGCGTCCAAAAAAAGACAAATAATGAATAATTTTGAATATCTCCCAATTAAAAGAATGTGCCCCAAAATATATGGGAAAAACATCTCTTCTACAATACCGGCATTTGATCCTTTTGCGATACGATACACAAAAAAGGGAATTAAAAAATAATAAAATGGATAAAAAAATAAGAGCGATCATTACGGGCGCAACCGGGATGGTGGGCGAAGGGGTGCTACATGAATGTTTACAGCATCCGCAGGTAGAAGCTGTTTTAGTGATTAACCGAAAACCCTGTGGCGTTATACATTCAAAGCTGAAAGAAATTATCCATCCCGATTTCTTTGATTTTTCAGCTATTGAAAATCAATTGACCGGTTACAACGCCTGCTTCTTTTGTTTGGGTGTTTCATCGGTGGGGATGAAGGAAGATGCTTATTACAAAATGACGTATACGCTTACATTACATATAGCGGGAACGTTGAGTAAATTAAATACCGGAATGACCTTCTGCTATGTTTCCGGGGCAGGTACGGACAGCAGTGAAAAGGGCCGCTCCATGTGGGCAAGGGTAAAAGGAAAAACCGAAAATGATTTGATGAAACTGCCGTTCCAACAGGTTTTTAATTTTCGCCCCGGGTTTATTAAAGCAACACCAGGATTAAAAAATACGCTAAAACTTTACCGGTATGTAGCATGGCTGTATCCTATCGGTCGCGCCTTATTTCCCAATGGCTTTTGTACACTCAAAGAAATAGGATTAGCCATGATCAGAGTCGCCGGCAGTGGATTTGAAAAGAAAATTATAGAAGGAAAGGATATTATTGCATTGGCAAAAGAGAAGTAATTTATGATTGTTTTAATTAGTGCCTATCCCAGTCGTCTGTTAGCTAACGACGAAACAACAAAGATGTCACCCGGCCATAAATTTTCCATTACCCATTCCTCGTTTTAGCTACCGCTTCTTTCCATAAAAAAAGTTCGGGATATACCCGCTTTGTATCATCGGGCCTTTGCTGAATGATCTCATTTGCAGCAGTTTCAAACGATTGAGCAATATCACTTTCGGGCGCTGTTTGAATAGAGCGGCCCAATGCAGTCTGTACATTTATAGGTGTGGCAGGCGGTGGTGGCGGTGTCCATGGAACCTCATTATTGAGCGCCTCGGTTATGCTTGCAATTCCTTTTGCGTTGCGTTCATTTACTGTTTCGGAAACAGGATTGCCGGGAGCAAATTTTTCCGATAGAAAATGAAGCACCGAAGTATGATCGAACAATGAGTGGCAAACGGAACCGGGCTTTACAAACGGAGATGCAATGATGGCAGGTATCCTCGGGCCAAGACTTTCAAAAACATGGGGCAGATCGGATTTCGTTTCATAGGAGATACCGGGTGGGGGCACATGGTCGTAAAAGCCGCCATGCTCATCATAATACGTTATCATTACGGTGCCTTCCCATTTTTTATCATTGGCAATAAGGGCGCGATATGTATTTCTTAAAAACTCTTCCCCCCATCCTATTGCCAAAGGTGCATGATTATCATTTGGCCTGTCTGATCCTATATGCGGAGACTCATTGTAAGATGGTTCTACAATTATCACCTGCGGGGCGGTTTCTTCCGGCTCGTTTAAAATATCTGATGCCAGGTCTTCGTATCTTCTGAAATTTTCCCCGAAAATATATTTCCAGAGCTTAGGGTATAAAATAAAATAAGAAAGCCCGTCGTGATAAACGCGCCAGCGAATTCCCACGTTTGTCATCCAGTCAAAAATACTGTGATCTATATTAATAAGGGAGCTGATGGTATTGTGATGGTGCGTATCGCCGGAAAACGCCATGCTGCGATTGGGTTGTGTGCTGGTGGGAATTGGAGCAAACCAACGGTCGCAGGTACAAAATGTGCCTGCTAAAAAGCTTGAAATAGGGACCTGGGCAGAATTAAAAAATCCCATCGGCTGGGCGTCGCGATTGGGGGGTACTTCTGTTTTGTCTGCATACGATTCTACAAAACCCGACATGGTAAATCTTCCGGATACTTCTGATTTTGCCAACTGGGCGTTAACTTCATCAAATTCATGCGGTAAATCAAAGGACAACTGGGTATCGCCCGTCATTGCATATGCGTTATAAGTGTCCCCCTGATAAATATTATTGAAATCGCTCAAAGGCGCTTTCAATCCGTCGACCTGGTCATTTAATTTTTCAAAGCTAAGATGACCAAGCATATGGTCGAATGACCGGTTTTCAAACATCAGTAATACCACCGTCTTAACTTTATCCAGGATATTGGCCATTTTTATCTTCTTTTATAGATTATAGTTGTGTTTATCTGCAGCCTTTCAGGCAATAAGGAATGATCTGCTATTTCAGCCGGCGTCAGCAGCGACATAAATATCCATCTTCCCTCAACGGGCGTTCCGTCAAATGCATTGGAAGCGGTACCGGACTGATCAAGTAAAGCGGTCCGGTTGGCGTGTGTTACAGTGAGGAGCCTGTTGGACGCATTGGAAACAGACAATATTTCAAAACGGTCGCCCCATACACCGGAGTTTTTATGATCGTCTGCAACTAAAGTATCCCCGCGAAGCTTTGTGGGGAATGTAATGGATGTGGTTGAGTTTTTAGGAAGCAGTTCTACCTGCACCACCTGGTTGGCCTCTTTTCCACCTTTTTCAACAACAAGTTTCATTTCAAGAATCCTTACTCCAGAATCAGTTGATGCCCTTTCATTAACCAGTAATGTAGGCTTTCCTTTTATATCCCAGTTAACTTTTAAAGTGTCATCGGCAGTAATTTTTCTTGTCTCAGTAGTATCGTGTGTGGTAACTTTAAAAGATTTAATAACCGGTTTGCATGCACCCGGAAAAAAAGCAATGGAAACAAAAAAGAAAAATGTCCAGGACAAGGGGCTAGCGGGGTATTTGTTTCTATCCATGATATACGTGCTGGTTATTTCTAAATATGAATGCAAAAAAATTTTTGAACGGGCGGTTATCTTCCGGAATCAAGATAAAAAGTTTTTTTGGGATATGCAATACCGACGGCATTTTTAAAATCCAGTAGTAAAAAATCGCGTTTAATTTATAACGTAATAAAAGCTCAATCGAATTACCACTGTACAAGGGAGCGTCGCCAATGCAGATCCACATTGCTTCTCAGTTGCTAACAAAAATCTTCGGGTAATATAAAAAAATTCTACCCTTTATAATTTGATTTGAGCATCGAAAGAATAAACAAACAGGCCGTTACATTAACGGCCTGTTCACTTACTGACTTATAATTTTAATTAGCCGGCAGTGTCGGGCATTTTCCGTTCACTTCAAGTGTCCTGTTGTTCGTGGTTTGCACATTAGCGTTATTGCGCGCCTGTATGCTGGCTACCTGTACATTGGCTGTGCTGATGATACAGGGGTTGGCTGTGCCGCCGGGTATTATGACGTGTGTTTTAACGCCGGGGACCCTGCCACTATTCCAGTTGGCAGCATTGTGCCAGTCGCTGCTTACGGCACCTGTCCATGTCGCCACATCCTGGCTTACTGTTACCTGGGCTGTGTCCTGGCAAAATGCCGTATTGCTGGTAATCAGTTGGTAATTACCTGCCGGAGCCGTTACAAGGTTAGCCGTGTTCCAGGCGACTGTAAACCCGGTGGTATTGAATACATTGTTCAAATTAACTGTTTCGCCAACGCATACAATATATGCAGCAGTATCGCTGAACCTGGGTTGCGTAAATAATGTAAATATTGTGTCGCTGGTAACACCGGTAACAGCCGGATTGCTGCTAACTACCCTTACCCTGTAATTGCTGCCATTAGGTACCTGCAACGGGATGGTACAAGTAACCAGGCCACTGGTGGTTCTTGCAAGACTACCAATAACAGTGGGTGCCGCAAAACTTCCGGTCGCGTTGCTGAGTTGCACACTAAAAATATTCCCGTTATTATAAGTGCCTGTTGAATGATAAGCCAAATTAAATTGTGTACTGCCGCACATTATTTTTTTTGTGATGCTGTTGACGGCAATAAGTGGTGTGGGCGCCAATGCTGCAATCGTGAAACTGTAAATATTAGTTATACTCCAATTTCCGGCAGCATCGCGGCTGCGCAGGTACAAACGATGGACCGCTGCGGAAAGCCCCGTGATATTTACATTCACCACAAAATCCGGGAGGTTTGTAGCCGCGTTTAAGGCTACGGGCACAGCGTTTCCGAAACCGGGATCAGTATCAATAAAATATTCGGTTGCAGTAATATTGGGCAAGCCTGATGCAGCTTTTACAAACAAAAACCGGTTGGTGACACCCCATTTGCCGCTGGCATCCCGGCTGCGGATAAACAAAGAATGAAGACCAAGGCTAAGATTGGTAATATTGGTATTTACCGAAACGTCCGGTACATCCAGGCCCGGTGTAAGGTTAATTACAGTTCCGCCTCCAAAACCGGGGTCGGCATCAAAAAAGTATTCTGCGCCTGTAATATTGTTGACTGCAGGTAATAGAGTCCGGATAAATAAAAAGCGGTTGGTGATGCTCCACTTCCCGTTGGCATCGCGGCTGCGGACAAACAGGCTGTTTAATCCTTCAGGAACGCTGGTAATATTTATATTTGCCGTTGCATTAACAATATTGGGCGAAGGAGCAATGGCTATGGAAACGCCATTGCCAAAACCCGGATCGGTATTGAAAAAATATTCCACCCGGTTAATATTTGGCTGCGCCTTGATTACCATCACCCAGCACAAACATGTGATTATGAGTATAATCTTTTGCATGAGGTTATTATTTAAAACAGGTTATAGGCCTGTTTGTGGGTGAAAGGTTAGTTATTGCTCCTCGTGCTAAAAGTCAGGTTCATGGTATTTCCGGAAGGTGTTACCGGTGCACTCATTTTGTAAATAGCGGGGATGGCGGGCTGAAGGCCGGGTTTAAAAGGCGTTGTTCCCCCATAAGCGCCATCGTCGATGCCCCCAACACCGGCCCCTGTTGCCGGGTTGGCAACTGCGGTTTGCAGCCGGAACGAAATATCATCGGTACCACTGGGATTTACAAAAACGTTCGTCATGACCACACTGTTTTGATTGCCATTGCCAGCCGGCAGCGTGGTAGTGCTGGTAAGGTTGTTCTCTATTATACTTGCAAAGAAGGTGACGGTATAGCCGCTTTTGTTAATGATATTGTTCCTAAATGTGGAATTATAAATTTGAAAGGTGGTACTGCCCGCGGCAAAGGCTTTTATTACATTGTTCGAAATAATAGCAGAAGCGGTAGTAGCCATATCCACGTAATATTCCACGATATTGTTGGTTAAAACAATATTTGATGAGTTAGTGGAAATTCCCACTGCATATAAAAAATTATTAAGGATGATGATACCTGATGCGTTCGTTAAAGTAATTAGACCCTCAATATGGCAGCGTTCAACGCGAACATTAACTACACCTGTTATGAAAAGGCTGGAGGTAATATTGCAATGCAATACGGAGTTATTGGCGTTTACATTGCTGATGGTTACCGTTGTCAAACGCGCAGCCAGGGGAGAGTATTGCACAGTAGGATTAGATCCAAAAAAATCGCCGGTGCTGATGACGGTGAGGCGCTTACTCATGTTAAGGTTTCCATAGTTAGTTGTAGAAGGCTCAATATGCAGGGTATCCCCGGACAGCACCAGTATATTATCGTTGGCAAGCTGGGCGGTGGTATAATCGGCCGCAACACCAGGCGTATTGTTTACGCGCCATATTTTGGCGAAAGAAGCGCTGCTGATAAGTGTTGCAACTACACTAAAAATGAAAATTTTTTTCATGGTGAGTTATTTTTATATTTTGTTTTGGTTAAATTTTCTATTGTCCAATATATATAAATTTATTGATACTTGCCAGTAGTAATTTTTAATGAAGCCGGTATTATATCATTCAATTTTCCTTTTATTTATTTTATTGCAACATTTGAAGATATTGTTTTTAGCACTTATTGCTATCAAAACCCCTAAATAGAATAGGTTCAATTGCAAAGTGCTGCTTACCTGACTACAAAAAATTACCGGGCCTTTCCATTTTTTTTATTATTTTAGTCATCTAAAAATTTTATATATGAAAGAGATAATTGCGCGGGCGGTATTTTGCTTTTCTGTATTTACTTTTGTATGCCCTTTTTTAAGTCATGCACAGGCGGTAACCTCAGCCGAAATTAAAGACCAGATGGTAAAAGACTGGGAACGGGCAAAGTCTTATACGGTTGATTACCTCAACAAAATGCCGGCGGATAAATATTCATTTAAGGCGGTCGACAGCATCCGCAGCTTTGCCCAACAGATGCTTCACCTGTCGCAGGGCAATTGTTTAATTATGTCGAATGCCACAGACGGGCAAATGCCCTCTTTTGCCCAGTCCGACCTGGAACACAGTGCCACTGCTCAGAAAAAAGATTCGGTGATGTATTATGTTACCGCCAGTTATGATTTCTGTATCAATGCGGTTAAAAATTTGGATGTAAATAAATGGGGCGAAAAAAAGAAATTGTTTGGAATGGAAGCAACGAGGCTGGCGTTGATGATGAAAACATTTGAACACCAGACACATCACCGCGGCCAAACAACTATTTACATCCGCCTGCAGGGAATAAGGCCCCCAGACGAACGATTATTCTAATAAAACCCTCCCTTTGTAAAAAGCCATGTAATAAATAACATGGTTTTTTTATTTATTAGATAGGGTGGCCAAAGGGTGTAAAATAACATCCATAACGGAAAAAAACTGTCAGTATATATTTTTTTATTGTGCCCATCCTCCCTATTTTCACGCCATGCCTTCCCATCCGCATATTAATAAGTTGTTGCAATGTATTGACCTGGAAGAAAAGGAGCAGGTAAAAAGATATAGCTTAGATCAACAGCATACGCTCAAATCACTAAAGGCAGAGGGTATGGCATTGCACCCCATCATGGTTACCCGGAAAAATTTCGGCTATGCCGATTATCCTGAAATCAGTTTCCGCTTAAATTTTCCGGCAGAGACAAATCTGTTTAAAGATGGCGCTGCTATAGAATGTTTTTGCACGGGCGAAGAACCTGTGAAGGGTATATTAATCAGCCTGGAAGGGAAGGCGGGTGAATTCAGGCTATTTGCCCCTGATTTTCCCGATTGGATAGAAGATAACGGTGTAGGTATAAAGTTAGCGCCCGACCAGCGTACCACCACGATCATGAAATCGGTATTAAATGGAATAGAGAACAACCCGGAACTTTATAAATTATTTGAACAATTACACAGCGAACGGCCTAAAGAAAAAATTTCAGCCGTTAAAAAATCCCATTCGCTGGTTTTTAAAAATCAGCAACTGAATGACAGCCAGCAAAACGCGGTAGCAGCCATCACGCAAAATAAAAATATTACGATTGTACACGGGCCGCCGGGTACCGGTAAAACCACTACACTGATAGAGGCCATTGTACAGTTAATAAAAGCCGGGGAAAAAATTTTGGTGTCGGCCCCAAGCAATACGGCGGTGGATAATATTGCCAAAGGGTTGATTACACAGGGTGTTCATGTGTTAAGGGTCGGTAACACGAGTAAGGTGGATGAAACCATTTTTTTGCATACACCGGAAGGTAAATTGGCGAATAGCAGGCAACAAAAAGAAATAAAGGAATTAAAAATAAGGGCAGAGCAGTTTAGGAAAATGGCGTTGAAATATAAAAGAAGTTTTGGCAAAGCAGAAAGGGAACAAAGAAACCTGTTGTTTAAAGAAGTAAAAAATATACGCACCGATATAAAAAAGATACAGGCCTATAACGAAGAAAAATTATATAGGGACGCAGATGTGATCCTGGGAACGCCCATTGGTTTGTATGATTCAAAAATCAACCACCTCACTTTCCACACCCTGGTAATGGATGAGGCCGGGCAATGCATAGAACCCTTGGCCTGGTGTATTTTTCCATTGGCGCAAAAATATGTATTGGCCGGCGACCACCTTCAATTACCCCCCACTGTTTTGAGCAATGAAGCTGCCCGCCTGGGCTTAAATCAATCTATCCTGGAAAGGAGCATTGCATCGGTAGATCATATTTTCCTGCTGAATATTCAATACCGGATGCGGGAAGCCATTGCAGGATTTTCATCCGGTTATTTTTATAACGGGTTGCTTCAAACTGTTGCACATTTAAAAAATACCGGAACGCATATCAGTTTTATCGACACTGCGGGCTCGGGTTACAATGAAGTACGCGGCAGTAACGGCATGAGTTTGCAGAATGAAGGTGAGCTAAGGATCGTGCAAAAGCTACTCGATACAGAAATACCGGATGTGTTGAAAGCAGCTTTCATTTCACCGTATGCCGGGCAGGTAGCTGCTGCTAAGGATTTATTGCCAAAAGAACTGCGCATAAGCACGATCGATAGTTTCCAGGGCCAGGAGCAGGAAACGATCATTTTGTCGCTGGTACGCAGCAATGATGATGGGGATATCGGTTTTTTAAAAGATTACCGGAGAATGAATGTGGCTGTTACGAGGGCCAAAGAGCAATTGTTTGTAATTGGCGATAGCGCTACCATTGGCGGTGATGTTTTTTACAATTCGTTTTTAACCTATATAGAAAAGCATGGGAATTACAGAACGGTATGGGAGTTTGAGATGTAGCTCAAAGATTACCGCCATCTCTGAATACCTGAGTTTCTGCCCGTAGGAAGATTCAAGTTATATTAAATCCTATTTTATACTTAATACGTTCCGGTTATACATTCCATAAAAGAGATCGCGTTTCATACAACCGGTAACCAATGAATGGTTAAATTATTTAGCCCGGCATGCCAGTTGTTTTGTTGAGGTTATTAGAGATTAAACCCGCGCGCCGACAGAATCCTGTTTACTCAATATTTAAAAATAAAACTTTACCGTTCGCGTTATCTTTTAAAAAAGCGCCCGCAACACCATAATCGCCATTCCTTAGCTGGCGGTAGTATCCGGATTTGCCAATTGTTCCCCTGGCGTCCTTAACCGGTAGTTTTGATAAAAATACCGGATCAGATACATCCGGGCTTACCTTCGGGTGCATTTCCAACTATCGCCCTGGAACCGAGGCCGGACCGTGGTTGCGCCTCACCGACCACTTGCTGCCGCGACAATTTGAAATGCACCCTTTGCCTTCTTCTCCTTTCCACATTGTAACATTAAGAAGACATTCCCGGTATAATGGTTTTGGCCATTTCATGATCAGGTTTTACCTCTTTGCTGTTTCCCGTTAAAATGTTTATTACGACTATCAAAAATATTGAATAGCAATCAGTCTGAAAATTAACCGGTTTTCAAAGTTGAAACGCTGTATACCATAATCTAAAATAACCTTATGTCAATAAAAGAACCAAATCCTTATTGCCTTCATTTGCAGCAGGGCCTTACTGTTACCGCGGAGGAATCAACTTATAAACCAGTTATTCTTAATATTAACCGCAGATCAGACTTTAAATATTTCAACATTATTTCTAAAACCGCCATAATAAGTGATACAATTTATGGGCAATTAAAAGAATTATTAAAGAAAAGAAATCCAAAAAGCAGGTTTTCTGAGGAAGAATATGCATGGTTGATTCGAGATTATCTGAATGGCATTTCAATTAAAAAATATGGCTTATGGGTGTATTATCCATGGTCTGGTAAATTAATTCATATTGTTAATGAAGATGAATTTATAGAGTTACGGACTATTCGGAATTGCTATAAAATAACACCGGAAGAACAGGCAGGTTTAAAGACGAAAATAATTGGTATAGTGGGCTTATCGGCAGGTCATGCAGTTGCTTTAACAATTGCTTCTGAAAGAATTTGCGGAGAAATGCGACTGGCCGATTTTGATGAACTGGAGCTTACAAATTTGAACCGGATAAAAACGGGAATTCAAAATATAGGATTAAAAAAGACAATTATTACTGCCCGTGAAATTGCTGAGATTGATCCATTCATAAAAGTAAAATGCTTTCATGATGGAATAAATGATAATAATATCCTTTGCTTTCTTAAAGGGGAAGATCAAATTGATTTGTGCGTTGAAGAATGTGATGATTTTTATATAAAGTTCTCCATGCGTTTCAAGTGTAAGGATTTAGGCATCCCTGTATTAATGGCCACCAGCGACAGCGGATTAATTGATATCGAAAGATTTGATCTGCAAAAGGAAGCCAAAATATTTCATGGTCTTAGCACTACTACAAATATTGAATCATTAAGAAACCTGTCAACGGATCAAAAGATCCCATACTTATATGAAATCGTTAACGAAAATGATATGTCGGTTCGTTTGAGGGCTTCGCTAATAGAAATAGGCGAGTCCATAACAGGCTGGCCTCAGTTATCATCTGCCGTTACTTGTGGAGGCGGAATGGCAACAGATGTGGCAAGACGTATTTTATTAGGTCACTTAAAGCAATCCGGCCGGTTTTCTGCTGATATCGAAAAAATTGTTGCTGATGATTTACGCGGTGAATCCGTTAATCATCCGGTTGAGAAATTCAATCCGCCGATTGATGTTCAACGCATTCAAACCATCCCAAAAAGCTCCCGCTCAATAATAGATAGAAATATAATTGAAAACATCGTGGCAGATGCAATTGCTGCTCCTTCCCCGGGTAATTCACAGCCATGGAAATGGATCGCGGCAGAAAATTCCCTTATCGCAGTATTAGATAAAAAAAGAATTGCTTCCAATACCGATTTTAACAACTGGGGATCAGTACTCTCATTGGGATGTTCTGTTGAGAATGCAATTTTATCTGCAAATAAACATGGGTT
Organism: Ferruginibacter sp.; assembly: GCA_040007015.1. GTDB lineage: Bacteria > Bacteroidota > Bacteroidia > Chitinophagales > Chitinophagaceae > Ferruginibacter. The sequence continues at coordinate 18,940 of JBDTVX010000023.1, forward strand.
TCATGTAGCATTAAAGATACTGGAAGCAGGGGAAAATGACTTTGCTGCAGAACTAAATCTTAGTAAAAAAAGTGGCGAGAATGACGAAAATATTTATGATGGACAGCTTGCCAGCTACATAAAATCCCGCCAGACTAACCGAAAAAATTCGCAGTATAAATCGCTTGCTGAAGAGCATAAAAAACAATTAACCGAAGCAGTTCATTCAATTCCGGAAGCGGGTATAAAATTTATCGAAAAATGGGAAGATATAAACAAGATTTCAGAGCTTATCGCAGCAGGTGACATCATACGTTTCCTGAATAAATTTTTGTATCACGAATTAATGAATGAAATCCGGTGGAATAAAAATGATGCCATCATAAAACCTTACGGAATTGAAATAGATTCTTTGGAGATCTCTCCAAAAGATAAAATTGGTTTAAAAGTATTTAGCTCCTGGGAGGTTGCTTCTTTGGTAAAAAAATTTGGTGGCAAAGCGCTTGGCGATATTTCCCGCAGGCAAATCCTTGCTAGTTCGGCCCTTGTGCTGATCACAATGCCTGTCTTAAACAAGGACAATTTTTTTATGGGCGGAAGGGCAGTTGAAAGATTTTGGCTAACCGCCACCAAATGCAATTTGGCGATACATCCTTTTGCGGCCCTGATCTATTTTTTTATGCGACTGGGCATGGATGCAACAACCTGTTTTGATGAAAAAGAAATTCAGGAGTTAAAAAATTTGAGGAGGCAATGGGAAGAAATTTTTGGTCCATCCGGGGAAGTGGCGGAAATGTTTTTATGCAGGGTGTTTTATTCAGAGCGTTCAAAAGAAAATTCCGGCAGGCTCCCGTTAAGTAAAATGCTTGAATTTACCAGGTAGCTCAGAACATAAAAATTTTCTGTGAATCATAAACTTTATTAAATGATATCGTCCATAAAATTAATTGCGTTTAAGGCTGTTGACAACCTTGAAATCGCGCAGCATATTTATGATGAGCATAAAAAACGTTTAGCGGAATTTAACATCACAACGATAACGAGTTCATGCGCCTCCTGGTTAACAAATCCATCTGTATATTGCATTTATGCCATTGATGAAGATCGCAATAAAATATTGGGTGCAATAAGGATCCATCTCGCTGATCCTTTCAATTGCCTTCCTATCGAAGACGCATTAAGCCAATTTAATGTGAACCTTCGTCCGGGCATTAATAAATTAATGCAAAACGGAATGGTGGCAGAATCATGCGGATTATGGTGTACAGGAGAAAACATTGTCAAAAAAATTAACTTATCAACAAAACTGTTTTCTTTCGAAACAGCCATTTGCAGATATTTGAATGTACAATATTGCTTTGGATTCGGCCCAAGCCACAACCTGGATATATGTTTTAAAACCGGGTTTAGAAAACATGAACAATTTCCATATCCTTTTTCTTATCCCAATGAGAAATATCAATCCTGGGTATTATACAAGAACCCAATAAGTTTGAAAGACGATAAAGAAGATGCAAAACTTCGAATTCTTATTAATGACCCTCATCTTGTTTACAGGTCTGAAGTTGACAATAATTCTATCATCATAAAATATGAATTATTAAATTTCGATCATTGCCTCGATCCTGTTGAATACCAGAAATAAAACAAAAAAGCGCTATTCAGTTAATTTGATCCGGCTTTTACTCATAAATACCGCATCCTGGGGTATCCCGAAAGATGGCTGATATAAGTACACCGGCCCAATGGCGAATTAATTCTCAACAATCCATTTTTATGTTTCGGAATTAAAACAACTATATTGAGTGGAATTAAAATATAAAATCCTGCGCATGAGATCTATTTTACTTTTTTCAGTCCTGCTTTCCTGTCAAATAATGAAGGCACAAACAGGGATACCGGTTCCTCAAATGACCGCTTCTGACAACATCATAAATAATTTTCTTGCTACTTACAATATACCCGGGGCAACTATTGCAATTGCCAAAGATGGCAAGATCGTTTATATGCGGGCCTTTGGTTTTTCTGATATCGCCAAAACAGTCCCTACGCAGCCTTACAATCTTTTCCGCATCGCCAGCCTCTCTAAACAAATAACGTCCATTGCGATCATGAAGATGATGCAGAACGGTCAGCTGTCGATGTCATCCAAAGTGTTCGGTCCCGGTGGTATATTACAAAACCATCCTGTTTTTTCCGTTGCTAATATCACCGATACCCGCATTTACAATATCACCGTACAAAACCTGCTGGAACATTCCGGAGGGTGGAACCGGGATTTAAATTGTAATCCGAATCCGGCTTTACCCTATCCCTATAATATAGCCGGCTGCGATCCCATCGGCTTTCCATTAAGAGTAACCATGCTTACCGGCACTGCCAATCCTGTTACCGAAAACGCGCTGATTAAATTTTTATTGGAAAAAGGACTTGATTTTGCCCCGGGCACAGGTTATAATTATTCCAATATCGGGTATCTTATACTTGGCTCCGTTATTGAACAGATCTCCGGCCTGCCTTATGAAACGTATGTTCAAAATAATATCCTTGCTCCATTAGGGATCTTTGATATGCATATCGGCAAAAACCTGCTGAGTGAAAAGCAGGAAAGGGAAGGCGAATATGTTGGTAACGGGTACACTAACCTCTCCATTTATAATACCGGCCTCTCTGTTCCACTGGAATACGGCGGCTTTAATGTGAATGCAATGGATGCACATGGCGGGTGGATAGCATCCGCAAGAGATATCCTGAAACTATTGGCGGCCGCAGACGGGTTTAATACCAAACCGGATATTTTGCTGCCGGCAACCATTGCCACAATGGTTGCACCATCTGCTAATAATGCCTATTATGCAAAAGGCTGGTCGGTGAACGCATATAATAACTGGTGGCATACAGGCGCTATTGCCGGAACGGCGGCTGAACTGGTACGTACCAGCGGGGGATTTACGTGGATAATTATTTTGAATAAACAAAATATAACATATAGTAATTTCTGGAACGATCTTGATAACCTGGGATGGAACTGTCTTGCAGCTACCAGTAATTATCCCGCTTTTGATCTCATGTTATCGCCCACCGTAAATGCCTCCGGGGTTAGCTTTGCCAATTATACTTCCACTTCTGTAACTGTTAACTGGACCAATGGAAATGGGGGAAACCGCGTGCTGGTGGTAAGGCCCGATACGCTCATCGATGCATTTCCGCTGGATGGCTCAGATTATACAGGCAATGCCGCTTTTGGCTCAGGAGATGTATTGGGCAGCAATAATTATATAGCCTATAATGGTACCGGTAACAGTGTAACCGTTACAGGGCTTACGCCCGGCAAAACCTATTATTTCCGGGTGATGGAATATAATAAAAATAGTGCTACAGGCAATAATGCCTTATACCTGCTTGGGAGTAATCCAATAGCCAGTTTAAAATCCGGTCCCGCGTATTCTTTTACCGGCAACGGCAACTGGAACAATAGCGCTAACTGGAGCAACGGCATAATCCCACCTGCTGTTTTACCTGCCGGGTCACATATTATTATAGATCCACCTACAGGAAGCGAATGTGTATTGAATATTAATCAGACAGTGAGCACCGGGGCAACATTAACGGTTCAACCTGGTAAAAAATTCCGGATACCCGGGAATCTTACGATTCAATAATAATTTTTAGCGTCAGGTGTTTTAAGGGTAATCGTTTTTTAAATTTAATGAGCATAAGGAACTACATGGAGTCAGCGGGTCATGGGTTTTTATGCAAAATATTTTACCAGCCAGGAAGCTTTGTGGAACTGCATTGGCGACGCTCCATTCAGGTTCGGTTCCTTGATTGGGCTTTTATTATGTTATAAATTAAAATGCATTTTTACAAGGGATCTTACAATGCAGGCAAGCAGTAATAGCCGGGTATCGGGGTGGCGTTTGCGTCGCAGGGAGTAACACCAGGGAAATATTTATCGCTGCCCCAATAAAGCATTCCCTTTCGTATAATTTGCCATCATTTGTTTTCCTGATCTTCACGGCATTCATCCGTTCCCTCATCTTTTCCTAACTTTAAGAAAAATATTTTATGAAGCGATGCCCTCACTTACTGCTGCTATTTTATATTGTAGTAAATACCGCCTTTGCCCAACAAACACAAAAACCGCCGTTGCACGGAAAAAACTGGATGGCCATTACAGGAAAACCACTGGCCGCCACAGCAGGCAGCATGATATTTCAAAAAGGGGGCAATGCCGTGGATGCAGCCTGCGCCATGCTGGCGGCCACCTGTACCATGTGGGACGTATTAAGCTGGGGCGGCGAAACACAGGCGCTTATTTATAATCCCAAAACAAAAAAAGTAATTGCCATCAATGCAATGGGTGTGGCGCCAACCGGGGCAACCGTTGATTTTTTCAAAAGCAAAGGATACAATTTTCCACCGGAATACGGGCCGCTTGCCGCTACCACACCGGGCACCGCCGGCGGCCTCTGCTATATGTTGGCGGAATATGGTACCATGAGTTTAAAAGAAGTGCTGGCACCAGCCATGGAACTGGCAGCAGGTTACCCTATCGAAGCGCAAACCGCCAATAGTATGGAGCGCGGCAAAGACATGATCAAACAATGGCCTTATAGCAAAAAGGTTTTATTACCACATACCGGCGAAAAAAGAGAAGCGCCGGAAGCCGGGGAAATTTTTGTGCAGGCAGACCTGCTGGCAACGCTTACAAAAATGGTGGAGGCAGAGCAGGGTGCCTTAACCCGGCAGAAGAATCGCAAAGAAGCGATCATGGCCGCATACGATCGTTTTTACAAAGGCGATATTGCAGAAGAATTCGTAAGGGGATGTAAAGAACAGGGCGGCCTGGTAACAATGCAGGACCTGGCCAGATGGAAACCCCTTGAAGAAGAACCCATGTGGGTAAATTACAAAGGCATCGATGTATATAAATTACAGCAATGGACTCAGGGCCCGGTGCTGCTGCAAGCCTTAAATATCCTGGAAAATTTTGACCTGAAAAAAATGGGCTATAACAGTACCCGTTATATTCATACCCTTTACCAGGCTATGAACCTGGCTTTTTCGGACCGGGATTTTTATTATGGCGATCCTTACTTTCTGCCCGAAGAACCTATCAAAGGTTTATTGAGTAAGGGGTATGCAAAACTAAGGGCGGCGCAAATTTCGGCTGATAAGAACGATGCCGGTGCAGGGCCGGGCGATCCCTATCCATTTGAAGGAAAACAAAACCCTTACCTGCAATTATTAAAACAGCGTTCATCCTTTACCGGTAGTCCTAACAAAAAACCGGGTAATGCTATTCCAAAACACGACCGGGCCAATTTAAATTATATACCGTCGCAGAAAGAAGGGGGTCTTGCATTAACCGATCCGGTTTTACAGGGAGGTGAAAGTTCACCGTTACCAGCCGATGAAAGTTTGGAAGAGGCCGCTTACCACGACCGTTTGTGGCGCGGCACCACATCAGTAGAAGCAGCAGACAAGGAAGGCTGGGTAGTATCAATAACGCCAAGCGGCGGATGGCTGCCGGCATGTATTGCAGGTAATACCGGCATCGGTATGAGCCAGCGTATGCAGAGTTTTGTGCTCGACAGTACCATCAATCCTTTTAACGTAGTTGCTCCCGGCAAGCGCCCGAGGGTAACACTAACGCCTACGCTTGCACTAAAAGAAGGAAAACCCTTTTTATCCTTTGCGGTGCAGGGAGGCGATACACAGGATCAGAACCTGTTGCAGCTTTTTTTAAATATCGTGGAATTTAACATGACCGTTCAGCAGGCCTGCGAAGCGCCGAATATCAATACCGACCAATTGTGGCTCTCGCTGGGTGGTACAAAACTTTCTGATCGTTTACCAAAGCCCGGCAATCTTTTACTGGGTAATAAAACCCCCGGGAGCATCCGCAATCAACTGGTAAAAATGGGATATACCCTCAGCTTTGGCGACCGTACCAGCGGGCCCATCAACGCGATTTATTTTGACTGGAAACATGGTTCATTCTGGGGAGGCAGCTCTAACAACGGGGAGGACTATGGGATCGGGTGGTAGTAACTTCTTATTTTACTTTTTCAAAGGAGTAGTTTGGTTTGATGTACTGATTTAAATATGTTCCTTTGGATCCGGATGTTTTCATTGCTTTATATATTTTTTCAGGAACATTTTTGTAATCGTACACATCTCCTGAAATAAATATTATTTTCAGGGTAGCGGATACCCGGTCATAGTGCATAGCGGCGATAACAGTTGATGGCATAATGAAATATTTATGTTTGCTATATTTATCCATTAAAAAATAATGCCAGAAATCACCCACAATGCTCTTTCCTGGTTCTATTAAATGTAAAAAAGACTGCACCCAATATGATGTAAAGAGGTG
>JBDTVX010000024.1:0-25250 GCA_040007015.1 Ferruginibacter sp.
ATCCGTCGATTTTACCCTCCTTCAAAGCCTGTGCGGCAGTAACCAAACTTAAAACAGCATATTTTCCTCCCAGGTCAGTCAACAATCCGGGTGTAATGGCCACCTCGTCTTCCCAGCAATTGTACAGGTTTACCTGTTTGTGATTGATTCGACTCGAATCTTTAATACTTGTAAAATTAAAATTTACGTCCGGAAGCGCCTTGCGGTAAAAGTTCATCACTTTATTGCTGGCAAATAAAACGGGGGTGCATATTTCAAGTAGCCTGGCATCGCCAATCGTTTTTATGATTATTTCAAGGCCAATGCCATTAATGTCGCCACAGGATAATCCAATAACAGGTTTGTTTTCAAATGATAAGCTCATATACAATATATTGAAAGGTAAAAATACAACTTCTTGCCGTAAAGCGCTTCCTCATCTCCCGGGGAAATGTAAAGATGGAGGGTGAGTGAGATATCTTTATTCCGGTGGCCTCTATCAAACAGTTACCGCTCAAATGTTCTGCTTACTTTTGCTGTAATGTTTAAAATAAAAAAATCTTTAGGGCAACATTTTTTAAAAGATGAAGCCATCATTCAGAAGATGGTTGATGCTTTAAATGAAGAAGATCCCCTTGCAAATCTACTGGAAGTGGGCCCGGGTGGCGGAGCCTTGACAAAGCACCTCATAAAAATACCGGGTATCAATTTTAAAGCTGTGGAACTGGATGATGAAAAAACGAGTTATCTTATTAAAACATATCCCGGGCTAAAAGATAAGATCATCAAGCAAAGTTTTTTAGATATGGATGAGCCCTTTGATGAACCATTTACGGTAATTGGTAACTTCCCCTATAATATTTCCACCCAGATCTTATTTAAAGTATTGGATTGGAAAGATAAAGTGCCGGTGGTGATCGGCATGTTTCAAAAAGAAGTGGCAGAGCGTGCAGCGTCCAGGGAGGGAAGTAAGGTCTATGGAGTATTGAGTGTATTGATACAGGCTTTTTACGAGGTAGAATATTTATTTGATGTGAGTAACCTGTCATTTAATCCGCCACCCAAAGTGCAAAGCGGTGTAATCCGGCTGAAAAGGAAAACGACCGATCTAACAGTTAAAAGTGAAAGGGCTTTCAGGGTATTGGTAAAAACAGCGTTTAACCAGCGCCGGAAGACTCTGCGGAATGCAGTTAAAAGCTTATTTACAGCGGAAGTATTGAAAGATGAAATTTTCAATAAGCGTGCGGAGGCGTTAAGTGTGGAAGATTTAGCCGAATTAACGTTTAAAATGAGTTAATTATGAAAAACAGAAAAGGGTCGTTGCTGATAATTATTCCGTTTCTTTTTATGTCATGTTTTGCACCCAGGTACATGTATAGCCCTTCAGCGCAAAATGTGCCGGTACTGGTTAAAAGTGGGGACAGCAAGCTTGCTGCCAGTTATTCCTCCGACCTTTCAGGAGATATTTTTGGGAGTAGTTCATCCGCCAGCGACAAGAAAGGCAGCAATGGTTTTGATATCCAGGGAGCCGTTGCTATTTCAAATAATTTTGCTTTACAGGCAAATTATTTTAACCGTACCGAATGGAACCGTGGGGATGAAAATTATAGGAACAGTGCTGTCATCAATTATAAACGAAACCTGGCAGAAATTGGCATTGGATATTTTAAATCCATGAACAGGCGCGACAAAGTGATTTTCCAGGTATTCGGAGGAATAGGTAAGGGAACCTCAACATTCACGGACAAGGGTAAAGATCAGAATAATATTTTTTACATAAAAAATCACCGGGCCGATGTGTTTAAAGTGTATATACAACCGGCATTCCTGTTTCGCATCAGGGATAATTTTGTGATGTCTGTTTCATCAAGGATGAGCATTATTAACTTCCGCAATATTAAAACGGACTATACTGAAACAGAATTGGAAGATTACAGGTTAAATGACCTTCCTTATGGAGCCCGTACCTTTTGGGAGCCTGCATTCACCCATACTTTCGGCTTTAACAAATTACGGGGCGTAAAGTTTGAATACCAGCTTTCAACCTCTTTACTGTTAAGTGACCGTACCATCGACTACCGTTCGTTCAATTTCTCATTAGGTGTAGCATTGGATATCCCTAAAATATTTCAGTCTGCAATGAATGATCGATAAAAACTAACAGCTGTTAACTTTTCCATTCCTTTATGTGTAATTTTGTGCAATCATTGTTTGCTGACTGCCTGTTAATAAATGCCCTGGCCATTCATTCAGCATTTGTCTTGTAATCCTGGTAGTGCAGGGTCCCCGGCCTGCCTTAAGTTCGTTGTAAGTCATTGCTGGGAACGAGCTCGGGCAGGCGGAGGCCGGCTTCCAGCAAGGCGTCCTCCGGGGTCACGTGCAACAGCCAGGGGCGTTGCGTATGTGAAAGCTTATCACTTTTTATTCAACACAGGGAATAAAATTATAGGATAGCTGTTAAAAAAAGACTTTATCACGGTCGCTTTTGAATCGCCATTCCACACTCAAATCTTTAAATTAATATGAGTTCTGCCAGGCAAAACAAAATTCGAATTGTAACCGCTGCCGCTCTATTTGACGGTCATGATGCGGCGATCAATATTATGCGCCGTATCCTGCAATCAAAAGGCGCGGAGATCATTCACCTTGGCCATAACAGGAGTGTACATGAAATAGTGGAATGTGCCATTGAAGAAGATGTGCATGGTATTGCCATCACCAGTTACCAGGGGGGCCATGTCGAATTTTTTAAATATATGAAGGACCTGCTGAATGAAAACGGGTGCGGCCATATAAAAATTTTTGGCGGGGGAGGCGGTACCATTTTACCGGTTGAAATTGAAGAGCTGCACAATTATGGTATTACAAGGATTTATTCACCCGACGACGGAAGGCAGATGGGCCTGGAAGGGATGATTGAGGATTTGTTGGAAAAGGCGGGCAGGCAAGCCCCCCTGCCTCCGCTGGTTAGCGGAGGGTTCCCGGACCCTGCTAATGGAGGTAGCTTTGCTTTGGGGGAAAAGAGAGATATAAAAAAAATTGCGAGAGCCATCACGCTTGCGGAGAATGGTGAAGATTATACAAGCCTGCTGGTGGAATTAAAAGCGGAGGCTTTAAAATTGAAAAGAGACAAGAACCCCCCTTTGGGGGGCAGGGGGGCTGTTCGCGCTCCCGTTCTCGGCATCACCGGCACCGGTGGCGCCGGTAAATCTTCCGTTACCGATGAGATTACCCGTCGTTTTTTGAATACCTATGCAGATAAAACAATTGCAGTACTATCGGTGGATCCCAGTAAGAAGAAGACCGGTGGCGCTTTATTGGGCGACCGGATCAGGATGAACGCCATCTCTTCTCCCAGGGCCTACATGCGCAGCCTGGCAACCAGGGAAAGTGACAGGGCCTTAAGCCAGTATGTACCCGAGGCCATCGACATTTGTAAAGCAGCGGAATTTGATTTTATTATTTTGGAAAGTGCCGGGGTAGGGCAAAGTGATGCCTCTATCCTGGAATATGCAGATGTAAGCATGTATGTGATGACACCAGAGTATGGCGCGGCTTCACAACTGGAAAAGATCAATATGCTGGATTACGCAGATGTGGTTTGTATCAATAAATTTGACAAGGCAGGCGCCCTGGATGCCTTGCATGATGTACGCAAACAATACAAGCGAAATCATAGCTTATGGACCGCGATAGATGAGGAACTACCCATTGTGGGAACCATCGCGGCACAATTCAATGATGCGGGGATAAATGAATTATTCGAAAGACTGATGGAGAAAGTGGCAGAAAAAACCGATGTCCGATTTGGAGGCGCCATCATACATCATGCACATACAAAAGATACCAGCAGTCAATCTACAATCATACCTCCTAAACGGGTGCGTTATTTAGCGGAGATTGCGGAGGAAATTGAGCAATATAACAGGTTGGGGGATGAGCAGGCTGCGATTGCGGGGAAGCTTTACCAGTTGAATGGCGCTTTACAGGTATTAAAAGAAAATGCAGGCAATGCTCCATCAAGCGACCGAGCAATCGAAGGATTAACCGAAGCCCGGGCGGTACTGGAGAAGCAATTATTCCCCGTATGCAAAAAACTGGTGGAAGAATGGGAGCAAACAAAGGGCCGGTACAAAAAAGATTTCTTTGAATATGATGTACGTGGAAAGATCATACAGCAGCCACTGTACTTTGAATCGTTATCACATACCAGCATCCCAAAAATTGCGGTACCCCGTTTCAAAGATTGGGGGGATATTTTGCGTTGGCGGATACAGGAAAATTTTCCTGGTAAGTTTCCCTATACTGCCGGTGTGTTTCCATTAAAAAGGGCCGAGGAAGATCCAACAAGGATGTTTGCCGGCGAAGGTGGACCGGAAAGAACCAACAGGCGATTTCATTATGTAAGCCTGGGACAGCCTGCAAAAAGACTGTCTACTGCATTTGACAGCGTAACCCTGTACGGGGAAGATCCTGCGCCCCGCCCGGACATTTATGGAAAAGTAGGTAACAGCGGGGTAAGTATCGCAACAGTGGATGATGCAAAAAAACTATACAGTGGTTTTGATCTCTGCGATCCGAAAACATCGGTGAGTATGACGATCAACGGGCCGGCTCCGATGCTGCTGGCGTTTTTTATGAACGCAGCTATTGACCAGCAATGTGAAAAGTATATCATTGAAAATGATTTAAGAGAGGAGATAAATAAGATTATTGAAACAAAATATAACATTGAAGAGTTGCCTAAATACATCGGTATTGATGGCAATCCCATACACCATACCGGGTTGCCCAAGCATAGTGGCTCTGCAAAAGATTTTAACCACCCAAATTTAGAAGAGCCAAAGAACCCCCTTTTGGGGGGTAAGGGGGCCGCTCTGCCCGAAGGCAATGATGGCCTGGGTTTACGCCTACTTGGGTTAAGCGGAGAAGACGTTTTACCAAAAGAAATTTATGAAAAAATAAAAGCCGGTACACTTGCAAACGTAAGAGGTACCGTGCAGGCCGATATTTTAAAGGAAGACCAGGCGCAAAACACCTGCATTTTTTCAACTGAGTTTGCCCTAAAACTAATGGGAGATGTACAGGAATATTTTATCACCAACAAAGTGCAGAATTTTTATAGTGTAAGTATCAGTGGTTATCATATTGCAGAAGCCGGCGCTAACCCCATCAGCCAGTTAGCATTTACCCTTGCCAATGGCTTTACCTACGTAGAATATTATTTAAGCAGGGGAATGAATGTTGATGATTTTGCGCCCAATCTCTCTTTCTTCTTCAGCAACGGTATGGATCCGGAATATAGTGTGATTGGCAGGGTGGCCCGAAGGATATGGGCCAAAGCAATGAAATATAAATACAATGCCAACAGCAGGAGCCAAAAATTAAAATACCATATACAAACAAGCGGAAGAAGCCTGCATGCACAGGAAATTGATTTTAATGATATTCGAACCACGCTGCAGGCTTTATATGCTATTTACGACAACTGTAATTCTTTGCACACAAACGCTTACGATGAAGCGATCACAACACCAACTGAAGAAAGTGTGCGCCGGGCCATGGCCATACAGCTGATCATTAACAGGGAACTGGGTACGGCAAAAAATGAAAACCCCAACCAGGGCTCTTTCCTTACAGAGGAATTAACTGATTTTGTTGAGGATGCAGTAATGAATGAATTTCACCGGCTCACCGAACGAGGCGGAGTGTTGGGCGCCATGGAGCGGATGTACCAGCGGAATAAGATCCAGGAAGAAAGCCTTTATTACGAAACGCTCAAGCATACCGGCGAGTTCCCGATCGTGGGTGTAAATACTTTTTTGAATAAAAAAGGCAGCCCGACCATTTTACCAACCGAAGTAATACGCAGTACAACCGGAGAAAAGGAATTCCAGGTAAAAACCCTGCAGGCTTTTCACGGGCGCCACGCGGCAAAAGCTGCGGATATGCTGAACCGTTTGAAACAGGTGGCTATTAGTAACGGCAATTTATTCGAAGAGTTAATGGAAACAGTAAAATATTGTTCCCTGGGCCAGATCACCAACGCCCTGTATGCTGTTGGCGGGCAATACAGAAGAAATATGTAAATGGTAATAACCCGAAGCTCCTTCATAAGAATACAATTGCCGGTCCACAAATTTTTTTAGAACTATATTTCAATTTACATGACTAACGGTTCTTATTTTTTGCGTGTTCTATTTTGCTTTTATATACAATGATAAGTTTTTAACTCAGCTATTAATGGATTTAATTCATTAATTTTAACATTCGCATTTTATTAAAACCCAATTTTATGAAGAATTATTACGCGTTCTTATTAAGAACAGCCTTTTCGTGTGCTATTATATGCATGCTGTATAACAGTAGCTCTTATGCCCAAATAGTTGAGATCATTGGCAATCCAAATACTACCGGGAACAATGTTTTCGGAACAAGGTTTTACGCTGCCAGTGAAAGCATTTACACCGAAGCAGAAATTGGCGCCGGTAATTTTATCAGTGCAGTTTCTTCAATAGACCAGATAGCATTCAATATTTCCACTATTGGCGCCAACACCACATTTACAAATATTACTATCTGGATGAAAGATGTGCCTTTGGCAAACACCGAATTTTCAACCGGAACATATACTAGCGCAGGTTATACCAAAGTTTTTACCGGGTCTGTGGTTGCAGCCGTTGCCGGCTGGATACCGGTTCCTTTAACCACCCCTTTTCAAAGGACCAGCGGTAACAACCTGCAGGTTTTGATAGAAAGAAATGAAGGTATAGACCACCTTGGATATGTGTATAGAACCTCCCTCGGCAATAGTGCCAATAGCGCCGCGCTCAGTACCAGGAGGTATAATGAAGCTACGCCCCTCTCCTCATCAACTATATTAACCGCACTTGCTGCGCGGCCGCAGATCAGGTTGCAACATACCCAACAAAATGATGCGCTTGTGAGAGAAATATATTCATTGGGTAAGTTGCCAATTCCTTTTGGGACACCGCATATTATAAAGGCTAATATTGCGAATGTGGGTGCCATTGCACTAACAAACCTTACGGCAACATTAAATATAACAGGCGCCAATACATTTACAAACATGCAAACAATTCCGTCCCTCGCTGCCGGTGCCAGCCTGGATGTTTCTTTTGGTGCTTTTACACCCCTTGTGCCCGGGGATAATACCATTAGTATATCTGTACCGGCGGATGATTTTAACAGTAATAATTTAAAATCCGTAATACAATCAGTAAACAATAATACCTTCTCCTATTCATATGGCACGGTTCCCTTTGCTGCCGTGGGTTTTAACGCAACCACGGGTGATTTTGCGGTAAAATTTAATACCAGTGTTGCTACCGCTATCAGCCAGGTATCGGTAAATTTCATTGCCGGCGGACAGCCCTTCCAGGTAGGCATTTGGGATGCTGCCGGGACCGGGGGAACACCTGGCAATTTGCTGTTTTCATCTACCATTCAAACCTCTACCGCCGGGGTATATGTATTACCTATACTGCCGGCTGTGCCAATCAGTTCTGGCAATTTTTATGTAGGTGTTCAGCAAAGCGGTACAGTAAATGTTAGTTTTGCCTATCAAAATGAGGACCCGATCAGACTCAATACATTTTACCTGACCCAGCCAACCGGCGGAACAACCTGGTCAGACCTGGCTCCTGCAAACAGGTTTAGATTTATGATTGAACCAAAGCTTCAGATTCCCATTGATGCGAATGTCACTAATATTATAACACCTCCGGCAAGTTGTAGCGCAGGCTCCGTGAATTATGGTGTAGTTTTATCAAATGTGGGATTAAATACGATCAATGCCGGAACTGCAAATATTACTTTAAGAATAGGAGGAGCAAATACCTTTGCCGCTACGCATACCAACACTGCAAATATCCTCAGCGGCGGCACAGAAACGGTCATATTCAGTGGTGTAAATACCAGTAATCCGGGAACGAACTCGGATACTGCTTTCGTTGTACTGACAGGTGATACCGAACAGGCAAATGATACATTAAAAACATCCGATGTTTCCGCTGCCCCAGTTTTCATCACCGCTTTCCCTGCAATAGAAAATGCAGAGGCCGCTCTCCCATTGCTTCGATATTTTAAGAGCGTTTCCGGCAGTTCTCAATTATGGCGGGTAAAGACAGGCAATTATACCAATGTAAACCAGCCAACGGCACTGGCTCCCCACGGAGGTACCAAATTTTTCTTATTTGATAGTTATGGAGGTAGCAATTCATCCGGTTTTATTTCAAGATTATCCAGTAATTGTATCAGCCTGCCTGCCAATACGGGAGGGAACTGCGGATATAAATTAAGTTGGTGGCTGAGTCACGATAATACCACAACACGTCCCCAGTTGGATAGCATGTATATCAGTGTTTCCACCAATAATGGTGTATCCTGGACGAGGCTCTTACCAGGGTTTCAAAGATCAAATGCTGCCTATACAACTCCCGGTTGGGAAAAACTGGAAAAAGATCTTTCAGCCTATGCCGGGCAGACTATCCAAATTGGTTTCGAAGGCGTAAGTAAATTTGGTAACGCCTTTGGTTTGGATGATATCACGATCGCAAGCAGCCCGGAACAGGACCTTGTTTTATCACCTGCCGGTAATAATGGAATAGCGCTTACGAAACGTTGTGATGACAAGGGATGGACCTATTATTCCAACATTGTCAATCCGGATTCCGCACTGTTCGCCATTAACTGGGACCCTTTAAATAACGGGTCAAATGTAGTTGCAAAAGCCGCTACGGCGCTAACCCTCCGGTTGGATCCTTCCTTTTTTTCTGCAGAAGATATTCCCGCTAAAAAGGCTACTTATACGATGAAACGTTATTGGAACCTGGATCCGGGAGCAAGCACATTAACCAGCCCCGTAAATATTCGCTTTTTTTATGATGCAGCCGAAAAAAATGCTGTTGACAACGCTGCCGCCACATTTGCTACCACCAATACCGGTACGCTTGAAACACCTACCTGGTTTAAAACCACCGGCACCGATTTTGTTGGCAATACTGCCCATGTAAATCCGGATGGTGTACTGAATGCTATACCGCTTACCAATGTTAACACAGCTAATAATACCGTCAATGGTATATTGTACGCGCAGTTTGATGGCATCACCAGTTTTAGCGGGGGCACTTATGCAACAGGGGTAGGCACCAACACCCCCTTGCCGGTAACCTTATTAAGCTTTGATGTAAAGCGATCCGGGAAAATCAACCAGCTCAACTGGAGTACCAGCCAGGAATTAAATACCCGCAGGTTTATAATAGAACACAGTGCAGATGGCCGTAATTTTTCTTCCATTGGTGAGGTAACAGCCTCTGGAAATAGTACGGTTATCCATAATTATAGTTTTTCAGATGATAACCCCGTACGGGGAATTAATTACTACCGGCTACGTGTAGTGGATATTGATAACAGTGGTAAGTACAGCGTTGTCCGCAGTGTAAGGAATGAAGGCTCCGCTGATATTGCTATTTATCCAAACCCTGTCAAGGCGGTCCTTAATGTTAAGATCGATGCCGATAATTCAGATAAGGGTGAAGTAGCAATTACCGATATAAGCGGTAAAATAATGATGACTAAAGCAGTGGTGATTGCACAAGGAGTTAATCTTGTGCCGGTAAACATAAATAAATTATCTGCCGGCGCCTATATTATGAAAATAACTTTGAGCGATGGGGTAGTGATCAGGAAATTTGACAAACAGTAA
The DNA here is from genome assembly GCA_040007015.1 of Ferruginibacter sp. Taxonomy (GTDB): domain Bacteria; phylum Bacteroidota; class Bacteroidia; order Chitinophagales; family Chitinophagaceae; genus Ferruginibacter. The sequence goes on from JBDTVX010000024.1 coordinate 9,707, forward strand.
TGAAATATAACCCATCAAAACGGCCCTCATACAAGGGCCGTTTTTTTTTCTAAATCTGAACAATAAAAAATTTCTTTATTCTGGTTAATCCGATCAATATTGGATGGTCGCAACTAAAAATCCATGGGTAAGTCCTGAATTCATTTTAATCAGCTTCGCGGGCCGCTTTTAAAGTTTCACTTCAGTTCTTCACAATAATACCCTGCATTTAACAACATATTTTCTACTTCCTCTCCGGCAATATCATTTGCCACTACCCTTAAAATATTATCATTGTCGTGGAGATCGACATTCCATTGAAATATATTCGGATGAATGTTCAGCGATGACTCTATATCACTGATGCGCCTTATATCTGTAAGATTGGTTTTAAAAATAAGTATTTCCATAAACAGTTTTTTTTCGTGGCGATTGTTATTTGTTATCTCCAGGTAGATCCTCCTATCCGGCTGATTTGCCGGATTCTTCATTTTGGGGTTTCATGCCCCACCTGCCCCCGCAACGGTTCTTCCATTCTGCTTTAAAACCATCCCTTTGCTCTGGTGTCATTGTTTCCCACTTATCCTTCATCTTTTGTCTCCACTCCTGGCCGCGGCCTCTATGCCATCCGCCCCTAAAACCGCCAAACAATATTTTACTGAGTACCAGTATTCCCAAAGCCTGTATAAATGTGATGGCTTTTACACCGAGTACTGCGGGTAAAATGTTATTCCATAATGCCATTACCACCAAAGTGAATAATAATGTGGCTGCAATAATAAATGCAGCTATCATTAATCCTCTCCTGATCCAAAATTTTTTCATCGTATATTTTTTTGTCCGCCACGAATTGATAATTAACTCTTCCGGTCAACGGGTTTTAATTTTAACTATGGCCAGTGTGTACCGGCCCTGCAATCCGTAGCTGTTAATAATTTAATAATTCATCCTTCAAAATGCTTAACCTGTCTCGTAAATGCAATACTGCATAGCGCTTCCGGCTGATGAGTGTGGCCACACTTACACCGGTTTGTTGCTCAATAACTTTAAACGGTATACCCTCTATTTCGTTTTGTACAAATACCAAACTTTGCTCTACTGGCAGTTCGTCCAGCGCTTCCTGCAAGGCTTCCCAAAATAAATTGCGTAAATATTCTGTTTCAGGGTTAGCATCCGAAGGCAATAGCATTTCCCTCCAATCCAACATCGCTTCATCAGTTTCCGTATTACTCAATACATCATCGGCCAGCGGCAGTTTTTGCTTACGGTAACTGTCTGTAATTTTATTACGGGCTACCTTGTACAGCCAACTGCCGGCCTGTTCTATCGGTTCGGTATTTCCGGCAAACTGGTAAAATACATCCTGCAGGATATCTTCGGCATCTTCAGTGCTGGCCACGCGTTGCTTAATAAAAGCAAACAGCCGTTTGCTTATCCCTTTAATGGTATTTGTAATATTACTATTGCTTTCAGCGCTCATTGCTGTTTGTATGGTCAGTACATCTCTCATGTATAATCTTGTAGACGAACAGAGACTTTCCATATTTTAAAGATGGCAAAAAAATTTTATCCACGCTGTATCACCGGGTACAGCTTGTCTTACTCTAAATAAATCTATAAAATTATGCAGACAAAGGACTAAAACCGTAGAAGTTTTTTAAGAAAAAAATTACTTTCGCTTAATTCAGAATATTTATTTTATCGATGGCATGGTTTTGGTAAATGGTTAATGTGTTTATTTCATTACCTGCTGCATTTTTATTAAAAGGGACATGGATTTTTATTAATTAGGGCATCAGTGCAGGAGCTAAATAGATGATTAATTTGTAGGCTATAACAACTCGATATAAATCTAAAAATGGCTCCTCGCAGAGCCATTTTTTTTGCTACGTTTTATTTTATGCAGGTTGCAGAGCCCGCCGACCGCTTATATTACGTAATACGAATTACCCGGATGATATCAATGTCATTTAAAATACTGAATTTCCTGCGCATGCTTTTTTGAAGCGGCGATGGTTGCGAATGTGCCGGGGTTTCGGCGTTTATTTGTTTTAGGATCCTTTTTCCGGAAGTATAAACGGTATTCCCCCGATACAGGCTTACGTATCATGTGTAATCCATTTTAAATAAGCAATATTATTTTCCGGCCGAATTATTATTTTGTTTTATCCTGCTTTTATTTCCGCGTTGACTGGTTGTCCCTAAATCATTATCCGGTTGCATGAAATTTATGGCGGGCTCGGTTTCCGCCGCTGCCGCAAAAAGCTTAACATTTTCAACAGCGTTCATCGTTTTACTGTTGGCAGCCGTTGCAATGGCTTTTTCCTTTTTCATATCCCTATTTTAAATGAATGAATAAAAAAATAACGCCAATATATCAATGATCACTACTTTCAGGCCATCAGCTTTTAAAAAACTGTATGGCTTGAAAGTAACATTATTCTAATTATAAAAATCAAGCACGGTATTGTACCGGTAAGCTTTATGAGATTGTATACTTACCCCTATCGTGGAATAATTTCCCAGCAGGATTTTGCGATGGCCCAGAGAGGGAATATCTTCATCAATTAAAAGTGTAACTATAATATTGATGGGCGCTGCATTGCCGTAGTGGCAGCATTCCCCGAAAAAATGTTGCTTTGTTTTACATTCATCACTTCTCCTGGAATGACCCGCATAACCTGCCTCACCCGATGTTTTTGCATGGCATTCTGCACTTATAAAGCATTTTTCATCTGCATTTAACAAGGGTAACTGTTGAATGGTAAGCATTTCTTCTAAAAGGGTTTGATAGTAACTATTGTTCGCCAGGCTATCTTTTCCAGACAAAGAAGGGTATTTTGTAAGCACTGTGTTGGCAAATAATTTCGGATATGTGCGGGCGAGATTAAGGATGTAGATCACTTCTTTTTCCTTATCGGTCATATAACCCGCATTTTTAGCCGTGTTGCTTCCGGAGTACTGCTGTTTATTCCATTCATTTGAATAAGCGGCCAATGGCGATAAATTTGAAGTGTCAGCGACGGCAATATTTTGTGCCATCGATCTGTCACTAATCATTGCAAGCAAAACAATCATATATTTCATGCACGGGAATTTTTGGTCAATGTAGGCATACAGTTGAATTGATCAAAATAATTGCAGGATTTTAAAAAATCGTTAACCATTTAGATTTACGGCGTTTGTTCGTTATTGCAAATCATAAATCAGTGTATGAATCTGAAGCGTCATCTAACAACAATGTACTTCTATGTTGCTTTATCCTTCGTGTTTTGGATCAGCCCAATACCCGCTACGAAGAAAACAGCGCCCAATATTGCATACATTACAATTGATTTGATGTTATGCGTACCCTGCCCGGTTTTCATAAAATACACCGCGGCGGTAACAAGCCCGACAACGCCCAACAGGGTTAAAATGATCCCTAATACTCTCTTTTCCATATAATTGGTTTACATATACTTTGCAAATGAAGTGCCCGTTTTTTTTGGGCCATTTTTCTTCGCGAATTGAAGATAGCTGTTGCTAATATTGGTATATTTCAGGAATCGACCGTTTAAAATTTTCATTTTTACGGAGGAAAAACAATCATGGCTTCCCGAACTGTGGTAAAATTTACCCTTTGCTGTACCTGCATGCTATGAGAGAGCATTTCAATAAGCCATGGAACTAAATAATAGTTTTCCCAAAGGGCATCATTGATAATTCTACCAGTTTAAAATGTTGACGGGCAAATGGGATACCAATAATGGTGACAAACAAAATTATCCCAAAACAAATATGAAAAAGGGCCGTATAAATGCCGCCGCATAAAAGCCACACGATATTACAAAACAGCGATAAGCAGCCACCTGCATTTTTATTATTGATTACTTTTTTCCCAAATGGCCATAATACAAATCCGGCGATTTTAAAGCATTGCAATCCCCAGGGTATTCCAACCACGGTAATACATAATGCCAGTCCGCCAAATATATAACCCAGTGCACAAAAAAGCCCACCAAACAAAAACCAGATAATATTTCCTAAAAAGTTCATAAATAAAAAAATTAAAAGTTATGGTGAAATTAGGAAGATGTTTGAATAAATTGTCTAAATTTTGAATGTGAAGAATGATACAATATATACCGGCAGCAATTTTTACAATTCGCCCGGGCGGGAACATAAAAATGCATTTGATGGTATTTAATGGAGTATCTTTCCTTGTATATCAGCAGTGTGATAAATTAGTTTCATTAACCATTTAATTTATGCGCAGGATCTATATACAGTTATTTTTAATAAGTTTTTTTTCCGGGACCTCCACTGCCCAGGAAAAACATCTATACAATCCATTCATAGACGTGCAGCATTATGAATTTGCCATAGAACTGAACGATTTGAACGACGAAATTAAAGCCAATGCAATCATAACTGTCGTGTTCCGGGATGCCACCAATGAAGTTGAGTTTGACCTTATCAGTAAAAATGATAAAGGAAAGGGTATGACTGTAACAGATGTAAAAGAAGATGCAAAAAGCCTTGCATTTGAACAATCGGCAACCCTTTTAAAAATAAAATTAGTCGATCCGGTCAAAAAAGGAGATACAAAAACTTACAAAATTATTTACAGCGGCGTTCCCGCAGACGGATTGGTATTTAGCAAAAATAAATTTAAACAACGAACCATTTTTGCTGATAACTGGCCCAATCGTGCACGCAACTGGCTACCCTGTGTAGATCACTTGTCAGATAAAGCCAGTGTTGATTTTATGGTAACGGCACCGGATCATTACAAGGTTATCTCCAATGGGGTATTGGTGGAAGAAAGCGCTATGGAAGAGCATAAAAAATTTACGCATTGGAAGGAAACAGTAGCATTGCCAACAAAGATAATGGTAATCGGGCTGGCGGATTTTGCGGTAAATTATACAGGCAGCATTGATTGCATACCGGTATCAAGCTGGGTATTTCCGCAGGATAAAAATGAAGGATTTTATGATTATGGGCAGGCGATAGAGATATTGCCTTTTTTTATTAAGAAAGTAGGTCCCTATGCCTATAAAAAATTAGCGAACGTAGAAGCCATTACAATCTTTGGAGGGATGGAAAATGCCAGCGCTATTTTTTATAATGAGCAAAGCATTACCGGTAAACGCGGCTATTCAGAAGAACTGATGGCGCATGAAATTGCTCACCAATGGTTTGGAAATTCGGCCACCGAATCAGGCTGGCCGCATGTCTGGCTCAGCGAAGGATTTGCAACCGAAATGGCAAACCTGTACCTTGAAAATAAATATGGTGAAGACACGCTTAATGCCAGGTTAAAAGCAGACCGCAAAACGGTAATTGAATTTGCAAAAACCCGTTTTACACCAGTCGTTGACAGTAGTGAAAAGGAAAATTACCTCGTGTTGCTCAACGACAATTCTTATAAAAAAGGCGGATGGGTATTGCATATGCTGCGAAGGAAATTAGGAGATACTTTATTTTGGAAGGGGATACGCACCTACTATGCAAGCTATACCGGCAGGAACGCGGCTACCGATGATCTTCGGAAAGTGATGGAAGAAGTTTCCGGGGTCGGTTTAAAGGATTTTTTTCAGCAATGGTTGTACACTCCCGGCCATCCTGTGCTACGGGTAACGTGGAAATATGATGAAAAGAAAAAGACATTGATGCTTCATATCAGCCAGCAGCAAAAACAATTATTTTCTTTTCCTTTGGAATTTGCTTTTACAAACGGGGGATCCTTAAAAAATGACAACCAAACCTTCCCTATAAAAGAAAAAATAACGGAAGCGGAAATATTAATGAACACTAAACCAACGCGGGTAATTGCCGACCCTGCAACAAACCTTTTATTTGAAGGGAGCATAACAGAGGAAAAGGTGCTATAAAAAGGAACAGCGATTCGCAATGCTGGTTTTTATAATTTTTTAATTCATTCTAACCCCTTCCGGATCACATTTATTGTTCGGCTTTTATTTCATTGATTTCCTGCTGCAATCTTTTATTTACAGAAATGTTAGCATCTTTTAATATATAAATGGTAGTGCCCTTTTCCCTTGCATAAATATTTTCTATTTTCCCACTTACTGTTACCGTTTTAAAAATAGGCTTCTCTTCCAGCCGGCCCGTGTCGGAATCGTACCAGCCCTTTACCAGTATCACATTTCTTATTTCTTTTTTATCCAGGGGAAACCAGTTAATGTAATCGGCATTCATCGAAACAGCGCCTATATCCTTATGTTTTGAATAATAATTAATTGCTCCTGCCTCCCCGTAGTTGTCACATAGCACGAGCGTATTTTCCTTGTCGGTAATACTATCAAAAGCACTATCTGTTTTGCCGGCTAACTCGCGCCAGCCAATCATATCAGCATAATCCTGCGGAAGTAAATGATCCTTCCCGTCTTCCCATCGCAAGAGCCCCATTTCTTTTAAAAGCTGCCCATTTTTCAACGTGTCTTCCGGGCTCCATATTGGAAAAGCGATCTTAATAAGCGGAATAAAAAAAAGAATGATCACAAGTACTGCTACCGGCCGCAGGTAACGTTTCCAGCCTTCCTTCCATATTTGCTCCAGGTAAACCGCGCCAAATGTGAAAAATATAGGATAGAGGCCAATGGCATAATATCCCTTCGCCTTAAGATATACAAAAAGCAATAGCGTGAACAGGAATGTAAATCCGAAAACACGATATTTTTTAAAAGGAGGATACCGGTAAAATGAAACAAAGGAGGCTATGAAAATAAAAATGGACCCTACGAAAAACAGCACCTGTTCTTTTAAAAAATCTGCCCGGTTCACATTTACCAACTGTGTTTGCGATAAGGTTTTTAAATGATGAAAAACAATGAAATTATGCTGGTATTGCCAAACCAGGTTTGGTAAAATGAGCAGGATTGCGATAGCAATAGCAAAGTATAAATGCTTATTTATAAAAATTTTCCGGTGTTCGGTTAATAAAACCGCAGGTAATAAACCCATCAATAAAAAAATAATATTGTATTTATTTAAAAAGCCAATTGCAAATGTTATGGCCGCTACCCACAACCATTTATTATTGTAAGAGTCAATGTATTTGATAAGTGTAAAGAACAAAAAGGTCCAGCATAGTATTTCAAATGAGTTGGGCTGAAAAAGTATATTCATACGCAGTAATGCAGAGAACGTAACGGCTGCGGCTCCCAGTATCAACGCAAATAAATTTCCTTTTAACTCCTCAATGGCCTTCCACACTATTACTATGGTTAGGGCCCCAAACAGTGCAGGAAAAAATTTCACCCAAAATACACCATTGCCCAATTGAAGAATTATCCAGGCAATCCAGGAGGTGAATGGTGGCACCGATTCAAATCCCCATGCAAGGTGTTTCGCCTGGTCAAGATGAAGATATTCATCACGGTGCAAATCATACACCGGGTTGATAAGGAAATACTGGAGTGTAAATTTCAGTAAAACAAAAAAGCAAAGAAGGAGCGTTTTTTTCGACACGGTGTTCGTTTTAATATTGAATAGTGGCTACATAAAATTACGGGCTAAGCTACTTTTATTTTGAACGGAACATCATTTAAAACAGATAGGCGGTACAAATATATATTCAATTATATTTACCCGGAAATATGATGTCTTTATTTAAAGGGTATAAATTATTATTTTCTTTCGTTGGCCTTTAGTACACGCATAAAATTACCGCTGGCTATTTTTTTTATGTCCGCATTGGAATAGCCCAGTTTCTTTAATTCAGTAACTACAAGGGGGTAGCAACTCACGTCATTCATCTGCAGTGGGAAAGATTCTGCACCATCAAAATCGGCGCCGATACCTACATGATCCACGCCGATCATTTTTACGATATAGTCGATGTTATTGATAAGGTTGCTCAGTGGAGGACGAAATGAATCAGCCTCAGTTTTGTATAAAGAAAACAGGCGGATAACTGCCATATCAATATCTCCGGATAGCTTAGTCAATGAATCGAGTTCCGGCTTGTGCTGACTAAGAAATGTCCCGTGTTTATTTTCATAGCTGCTGTCTAAAAAGGCGCTATAAAAATTTACAAATACTACGCCTCCATTTTTTGCGATTGCTTTTAGTTGTTCATCCTTCAGGTTTCGCCTGTGCGGCGTTAACGACCATGCACAACTATGTGATGCGATTACAGGTTTTGTAGTTACGGATATTACATCTGCAAAGGTCTTTTCGCCCACATGCGACACATCCACCATCACACCGGCTTCATTGAGCCTTGCCACAATTTGTTTTCCCATATCGGTAAGTCCTAAATGCGGGAGAGAATCTTTTTTTGTTACTTCATCCCTTGCCGAAGTGGCCCATGTAGTACTATTGTTCCAGGTAAGGGTAAGGTATTTCATCCCGCGGTTGATAAGGCTATCAAGAAATTCCATTCGTTCCTCGATCATATGGCCACCTTCCACACCAATCATTGCGGCAAATTCTTCTTTTTTAAGAGCTTTCTTAAGATCTTTGGAATTAGTGACCAACATCATTTTGCGGGGGTTTCTTTTAATAAACGCGAGTAATGAATCTATTTCGCGGTTGGCCCGGGCAAAGGCCTTTCCCTTCCCGTACACTTCATCGCACCAAATGGAAAATACCTGCCCGGCCAAATTGCCCTTTGATGCTTTTACCAGGTCAAAATTCAGATCCGGCTGACTCACAGCCAGGTCTGCACCAATGAGAATTTGTTTTGATAACACATCATTGTGCGTATCAATAAAAATAAATTTTTCCCCGGTATTTTGTGCGGAAGCTAAAGAGCAAAAAGGCAACAGGAATACAAAGGCATATAATTTTAGCATCGCGTTTATTTTTAATTTTTATCAATTGTAAATAATTGCAGTATAAATATTTAGACGAAGATGTAATATTTTTTAGATTAGTTGCTACTTTTTTCAACAAATAACCGGTATGTCTATAACAAGTTGGTTTATCTTCTAAAAATATTTTTTGCATAGGTAAAATCCCTTCGGAAAATTTGAAGTTATCCATCATGAATCATTCGCAACCAGGATAACATGACAGTTTCATGGAGGCTAATAAATCGATGTTCTATTTATTGCCACCCGAATTTTGTGACTAACGGGGTGGAATAACCGCAGAAATAGAGATATCACCCGTGGTATCTTTTCTTTTAAAAATTTATACCTAATAATAAATTCGTCCCCATGCCAAACCGGAAATAATTCATATCTTTTATGGCATTGCCATACAGGCGATTCTACAATGGCTCACAAGCTTTGTTGATACCTTAATTTTACAGAACCACATTTCCTAAAAAAAAAATACAGCTTTGAAAATGACATCGTTCTTCCTTTTTTATTATACCCGTCAACCTGTATAAAAATGAACAATTAGCTTGAAAAAGCATATATGTAAATAATACACAAAGTAAGCCTGAAAAATGTGTTGGACATCATTACCAAATGTGTCAAAAATACACATCCAGTAAGGGTTTTCACAAATAATTGGCATTTTCAGAATAAAGAAAACGATAATATTTTAGTGTAGAAATCGTAAAACTTCATTCTATCTTTACATCAGCAATAGCGATTTACCTGTTGTTATTCGCGCTTTTACAATGTAGTGGAATTTATAAAATGTACCCTTTATCATTTTTTTACACCTCACTACAGGAAGCTCTGCAAAGAGTTTTAAACGTCGCCAGCCATATAAAAAAATTCCACCTTAACGTTTGCACTTTTCATTAAGTCCGCTGTATGATAAAAATTTTACCTGCCCGTTGCTTTGGCAATAAACAGGAAACAATGATTATCTAACAATAAAAATTTAAGATTATGACAAAGTTAAAAAACCTCGCAGTAGCAATTGCTTCGATCGTAATATTTACAAATATTACTAATGCGCAAGCTTTAAAAGCAAGTTATTCGGTAAATTATGAAGAGCCGCTGACAGTTAAATACCTCGGTAGTGATGATGACTACCTAACATTCGAGGTAACTGTTAAGCCGGGTACTACCGGCAATGCAGCTTTAATAATTGCTGACAAAAATGACGGGTTCCTGTATTCTTCAAAAGTTGCACCGGCCCTTAGTGTAAAAACAGTTAAGATTGAGAAAAGAGACGACCAGGTGTTGGATTTTAAACTGGTAGTAGGCAGGAAAACCTATTCAAAATCTTTCACTGTAAACAGCAATACGGTTGAAACAACTACCGTTGCAGAAAAAGACATCACCCTGCTGTAATTACCGCGGGCCGTTTGTTGAATTTCATTGAATTGAACTATCTCCCCTGTGATGCAGCCTTTACCGGATCATTCATTAACAGGCTTCATTACAGGGATTATTAAAAGATCATCTTTGCCTTGCCGGATTTGTGAAAATAAATGTCCCGGACTATAAGTGTCAACCGGATAAAGACAGACAATAAGTTTTGGACAAATGCTGGAATCAAAAGTTAGAGGGTTTCTGAAGATGAGATTAAAAACTATTGAGCGAAACTGTATCCCGGCATGTATAAGAAGTAAAAGATTAATAAAATCTGTACCCTGGTTACTTATATATACTTTTCAAAAATCCTGTTGACCGGATCCGTACAATGTTGTTTCTTTTCCAGATCTTTAGCTGATGTTTAATAAACACGTGGTACCGTCAAAGCACTGTCACTGGACTGTTTCGTTAATTTCCCCCGTCTGCACCAACGCTTACTTACTCATTTTTGAATCCTCGCTTTATTGATGAGTTTAAAAAAAAAGCTTTGGAAAGAGTGATTTCAGGGACTTCAATTGCCTTAATCTCCTGAAAATATTTTAAACATCGCCCTCCCTATTTAGGATGCTTATCACAACGATTCCTTTTTTAATAAGCCGCCATATGATAAAAATTTTACCCCGTTTATTGTGTACGGTGAATGGGAAACAATGATTACTTAACAATTAAAAATTACAATTATGACAACGTTAAAAAACATCGTATTAGCTGCGGTTTCGTTCGTAATATTTTCAAACATTACACACGCGCAGGCAGTAAAAGCAAGTTATTCAAAAAATGCTGAAGAGCCGCTTAAGGTAAAATATCTTGGGGATGACGGGGAATACCTTCTGTTCCAGGTAACATTACAATCAAGCGATCATGCAAAAGCCAAATTTGCTATTGAAGACAAAACCGAAGGAGAAATTTATTCTTCAGGATTTGTAACAGATCTAAAAGTGTCAACCGTTAAAATTGAAAAGAAAGATGCTGACCAGGTATTGAATTTCAAACTGATTTTCAAAATGAAAACGTATTCAAAATCGTTCTCTGTAAATACAAACCTGGTTAAAACAACAACCGTTTCGGAAGGTGACATAACAAGGCTATAGTGGCTACCGTATTGTTGACCAATCTGAATTTATTATCCCCCCGCATTGTAGCCCCGATGTAAGTACAATTACGATCAAGGCTGCATTGCCGGGATTATTAAAGAGTTAAAGATTGAAATGAAAATCCCCTTGCGGGCGACTTCTAAGTGATCATCCTTTGCTTAATGATCTCCATCAGGTAGGTCTTATAATTCTCTCCAATTAATATTTCAGCAGTTACATTTTTTAACAGGATACGATTACCTTCAATGCCGGTGACCCGGTTAATTGGAATAATAAAAGATTTATGTATCCTGATAAATTGCCTGTTGGGCAGGTGGTTCATCAGGTCTTTCAGGTTGGTATACACAAGCGTTTTTTTTCCGTCGCAGTAAATGGCCACATAATTCTTCATGCCTTCAATGTATTCTATATCTTCAAGGTCGATCTTTAATAATTTTCCTTTGGATTCTGTTTTTACAAAAATGTAACCTTCCTCATTTTTTATACCCGTATCCCCGCCATTTTCATTTATTATTTTAACGGCCTTTTGCACGGCGTTCAAAAAACGCGGAAAGCGGATAGGCTTTAGTAAATAATCCACTACTTCCAGGTCGAAGCCTTCAATTGCAAATTCGCTGTAAGCGGTAGTAAGAATTATTTTTGCTTCTCCATTGATGGCTTTAATAAAATCGATTCCTGACAGGTCAGGCATTTGTATATCCAAAAAGACCAGGTCAATTTTTTGGGTCACCACGGTTTGCAATGCTTCAATAGGGCGCGTGGTACTGCTTACCAGTTCCAGGTAAGAAGTTTGATTGACATAGAGAACCAGTATATCAATTGCGTGTTGCTCATCATCTACTATTAAACACCTTATCATAATTTATCAATGGTTAATTCAGTTGTATAAAAATCAGCATCTTCTTTAATCAGCAATTTGTAATTACTACCATAAGCAAAGTCGAGCCGGTTGCGGATATTATCTAGTCCAAGGCCCGTGGAAATTTCCTTGGGGCCCGTTTTCTTTTTGTTGCGGCAATAAAAATACAAATGGTTATGTTCAATGGTTAATTTTATTTCAATAGGATGTTCCATGCACTGAAGGTCGCCATGCTTAAAAGCATTTTCCACCACAGTGATCAGCAAAAATGGAATGACTTCAATACCATTTACCACTCCAGTTACTTCAAAATTTACATGCAGGTTATTGCTGAAACGGAGTTGATTGATCTTCATTACATTTCGTACATGCTCGATCTCATCTTTTAGCGGTGCTTTATCATCGCTTCCGGTGGCTTCATTTAATGCATAGCGCATAATATCGGATAAAGTTAAGATCCCTTCTGATAATTCGACGGAATAAGGCAATGATTTGGCATATAAAAAATTCAATGTATTGTGCAAAAAATGCGGGTTGATCTGCGATTTCAGAAATTTGAAATTCGCCTGGGATTTATCCACTTCAAGCTGCATCTTTTGTGCCTCCAGCACTTTTCGTTGTTTCTTATCATCCCGAAGGTTATTCAGGTATGCAAGTAATAAACTAAGACCTGTAAAGCATATACTTAGTATCGAAAATATAAATATCACCAGGCCCGTATGTGTTTTACTGGTTACTGAAATCTTTTCGGGAAATAAAAAATTGATCAATAAAAAATAACAAAAAGCAATCACTACCATCAGCCCCGAATAGCGCAGGTAATGGATAGTGTTTCTCTTTTCCACCATGAATGTATTATACTGATTGAGTGTATAAAAATAAAATACTGCTGTACAAATAACGCCAACTACCTGTTTTAAGACAGAATTTAAATCAGTCAATTCTCTTAAGGTACTTTTGCTTTCTGCCGATCCCAGCATCAACAACACCAGAAGATTCAGTACAATCATACAAACGGTAATAGCCAGCACTATCCAAAACAGGTTAAGAAAAGAATATCGTATTTTTGCTTGCTCCAAAATGTTATTATTTATGTTTGATGCCTGATACGGCAGCCATCGATTTTGAATGTCTGATTTTTTACAATTTGCCAGATCGCTACATCCGCAGCTATGAATTTTAAGATATAGAATTGCAGATATAAGCGCTGATGTTCCTTTAATTTATAAATGGAAAAAGATGTCCAAAGGTATGAAAACAAGTCCCGACTAAATGTAATGCCGGGACGCTGATAAAAATCGGTAAGTGACACAACAATGTTGAACAATGAAATAATACTGGTTAAAAAACTGCGGCGAACTCCCGAAGCATTTTGGGATTTCATCCGATAGCTATCGGTTGAAAAACAAATGCCTGTAACCGAAAAATGTTTTAAAACAGAGATGACATCTTTTAAAAAATGTCATCTCTGGAAAGCTATCCAGGCTATTGTCCAATCCCTGGCGCAGCGCCTCCACTCTGTTGTACCCTTTTCATTTCATCATCTGCACCTGTACCGCGCTGGCGGGCGGCCTTCACCTGGTTGCTGCCAAACCGGTAAACGAAGTTTAATTTGGCCTGCCTGCTTTCCCACCGGGCGCCTATTTCGGTCCGCTGCCCTGCAAAATCACTCACGCCGTTAAACTTAAGCGTATGGAATAAATCACTTACAGAAGCCTTGATGGTTCCCCTTCCTTTCATTACCTGCTTTTGTAAACCCGCGTCGATGCTCCACAAAGAATTGGACCTGATCGTTCCCTGATACACTGTTGGCGCATTGTAAAAGCCAGAAAGCTCAGCCGTCCATGTTTTGGCGAATTTGATGCTGTTTTGAACATATAAGGTCAGGCCGCCTGCATTTACATTGATTTTTCTGCCTTCACCAAAGTCAGCATTATAGCGGGTATAGAAGCTGTTTACATTTGCAAACATATTATAAGCTTTATAATGGAAAGGATAGCTGATATTCAAACTCACGATATCCTGTGTGGCCAGGTTTCTTTTTGAAATAAATGATTTTGATTTTTCCGCCGTATCAATTATCTGGGTAAACAGATCTTTTACATGGCTGTAATTTAATGTGGTGGTCAGTTTGTACTGATAGGTATTGGTTACGCCGATACTGTTGGTATACTGTGGGCGCAGGTTGATATTACCTTTCTGAAAAGTATATTCATCCAGTTTAAATTCGAAGGGGTTAAGGTCCTGGTAATTAGGGCGATCGATCCTGCGGCTGTAAGATACACTGAACTGGTTTTTTGGATTTTTATTAAAGGTAACAGCAGCGCTTGGGAATAAATTGGTGTAGTTGCGTTTAAAAATTTCGCTATAATCCACATAACCACCTGCAGCCGGTTTTTGCCCGGTGGATGTGCCTTCTGAATAGGTATGTTCCATTCTTAAACCAGCCTGAATAGTTAGCCCTTTAAAAGCGCGGTTATAGTTTAAATAAGCCGCGCTGATATTTTCCTTGTAGTTAAAACGATTGCTCCTGTCCTTGTCAAGCTGGTCTACACCTCCATATACATTGTAACGCTGAAAATCATTATCGGTTTTTACAAATGCTGCCTTTCCGCCAATTCCCAATGTACCCTTTTTAAATGGCTGCTCCCAGTCTGCCTTCAGGGAATTGATATTGATATCTGTAGGAGCTATCATCCGGTATATCACGCTGCTAAAGGGTATACTTCCCGTTTCATCAAAATAATAATTGGGTTGAAACTGGTTGTTATTTATATTATAAGTACCATGATCCGCATTTACCATAAGGCTTTTACCATTTGGAACCGTGTAGCTATAATTCAGATTAAAATTCAGGTTGTTTCTTTTTAAAGTACTTGAATTATCCGCCACCAGTATCCGGTCCACCGTTTTGGTGGGGGTATAGGATATTGGAGTAGTACTTTTATTGGTGATAGACGGATGGGATATGGTACCGTTCACGATAACGCCGATGGTGCTTTTGCTACTGATAAAATAATCCATTCCTGCTTTAAAATTACTACTTTCATTCTTCATGAGGATCGTGCTTTTCTGGTCAAAAAGACTATCCCCCACGGCTCGGTAAAGGCTGATATTCTGTTCATTTAAACCCTCGCTATAACTATAGTTTCCAAAGAGGTTGATTTTTTTATTACGATAGTTCAAATTAAGGCCTCCATTGTATTTGGCGTAAGTGCCGATATTCCATCCAGCGTTTACCGAACCATTGGTGCCCAGTGATTTATTCTTCTTTAACCGGATATTGATGATGCCTGCATTACCTGCCGCTTCATATTTTGCAGAAGGGTTGGTGATGATCTCAATGGCTTCTATCTGTGAAGAATTTAATGACTTCA
>JBDTVX010000025.1:0-24886 GCA_040007015.1 Ferruginibacter sp.
AATAACCAACCATATATATATAATAAAAAACAAATACTCTATTTTCATAAGCAAATTATAAAGTAGGCCAGTCTTTTAACAGCTGATGCTCTTTTCTAAGATCGGTCATTGAAGGCAAAGTTAATGCCTGCGTCAATTTCGCCGCATAAAGATTAAAGAGTAAGGTTTTACCTCTTCATTTTTCAGTTGCCGGTTATCCCGTAGGGCTTAATGATCACATGCCAGGCGCTGAAGCATAATGAGTGATGGGATGGGTGATATTTGGTAACATTGCCGATATTAGTCGTATCGCCGCGGGTAGCAAATATATTTGAAATAAGAGAGAACAGCGCCTGGTTCAGGAAGCAACAGTACCAATTGTCCGGGTAAATTGATTTTCAGAACATTGCTATATTTTGCTAACTTCGCCAAAATTAAATTTTAGCCTATTCTCTAATCTTTACCTATTTGTACTATTTCTTAACAATGAGTTTTTTGCAGGGTTTTTTTGTATAATTGTTATTTTATGAAATTTAATCTTAAGTTTTTTTCTTTCTGTATCCTTTTCTTCTTTTTTTCATTACACGGAATCGCCCAGGTCAACTCATTGACTACAAGAGATCTTTCTACCATTCATATTGACGAGATATCCGATGACGAGATTAAATCCTATTTAACCAAAGCGAGAGACAATGGCTTATCCGATCAGGATATTTTCAAGTTGCTTGAGGATAGAGGCTTACCAAAAGAACAGATCGCAAAACTAACGGATCGGATATCGCTAATGAATATACCGAATCGTACCCAACAGCAAGATGATAAAAAGCTGCCGGAAAAATCTAACAAGGAAACAACAAATAAGGAAAGATACGAAAACAAAGATGCCACAAATATGCCCCGACAGGCAATGGAAGCCGATCTTTCTGTATTTGGTTCCGAATTGTTCACTTCAAGCAGCCTGGTATTTGAACCCAATTTACGGATACCCGCACCGGCCGGATATGTACTGGGCCCTGATGACCAACTAATTATTAATGTTTTTGGCTATAGTGAAAAAACCTACAATGTTAGCGTAAATGAAGAGGGCAATATTTACCTTCCACAGGTGGGACCAATTTATGTTAATGGGTTAAATATGGAACGGGCGACTACAAAAATAAAAGCTAAACTGGCATCTACCATTTACAAAGCTATCAATAGTGGCCAAACCACGGTTCAAATATCTTTGGGTAAAATCCGTAGTATACGGGTTACTGTAATTGGCGAAGCCAAGAAGCCCGGAACACTTACCGTTTCATCACTTACTACTTTATTCAACCTGTTGTATTTATGTGGCGGCCCGTCCGACTTTGGAAGTTACCGCAAAATTGAGCTGATCAGGGGTAATGAACTAAAGCGTACTATTGATTTATATGCCTTTTTATTAAGAGGAGATCAGAAAGACAATCTATTATTGCAGGAAGGAGATGTTATCCGGATACCATACTATCAAACCAGGATCACACTGAATGGAAATGTCAAACGTAAAGGAAAATATGAATTGATTGAGGGCGAAAGTTTCGAAAATGTATTGCAGTTTAGCGGAGGTTTTGCGGATGACGCGTATAAAGGGGGGATTACTGTTTACCAACTTACCGATACCGAACGTAAAATGCTGGATGTAACAAAGGAGCAGTATAACCACTACAAACCTTCCTCGAGTGACTCTATCGTGGTGGGCAAATTGCTTGACAGGTATGAAAACAAGCTTACCCTTCGCGGCGCAATTATGCGTCCCGGGGAATACGCACTAACGACCAACCTTAATTTGAAACAATTAATTGAAAAGGCGGGCGGGGTGAAAGAAGATGTATATAGCCGGCGGGGAAGTATCAAACGGCTAAATCATATTAATATGCCAACACAGGTTTCTTTTAATCTTGATTCGGTTCTTAATAACCTGGTGAATATTCCATTGAGAAAGAATGACGATATTACCATCTATTCCATATTTGATCTTAAGGCAAACACAGAAGTTAGCATTGATGGATTTATTTTCCGTCCGGGTAAATATAAATGGACCGAAAATCTTACCCTGCATGATGTGATCCTTGAAGCAGGTGGCATCACGGATCCGGGCAACGCTTCCAATATTGAAATAGCCCGTCGTATTGAAAATATTGACTGGAATACGCTGAATCATTTGCAGGCAGAAATCCTTACGATCGATCTTTCCGACAGCGCTGCCATTAATGATGTAAAGCTAAAGCCCTATGATGTGATCAATATCAGGCAACGTCCGGGGTTTCTTTCCCAACGCACAGTCTTTTTAGAAGGGATGGTAGTAAACCCGGGCAGGTACACACTGAAAAAGAGTGATGAAAAGATTAGTGATGTAATACAAAGAGCCGGACGCTTTCGCCCTAATGCTGATACTTCCGCCTTATTAATAAGAAGGCTTGTCAAGAAAAATCAATCGCAGGAGGAAAGGGAACGGGTTTTTTCAAAAGTACTGAAAATACAGGAAGACAGTATCAATACAACACCTTCTATCCGCAAGGAAATATTTAAAAACTATGAAAATATCAGCATCGACCTGGCAAAGGCTTTGCAGGAACCCCTAAGCCGTGAGAACATGTTGCTGGAAGACGGGGATGTACTTTCTATTGAGCAAAATACCAACCTTGTAAAGGTAACCGGCGAAGTATATTTTCCCACTATTATTCCTTTTAAAGAAAATGCGAGCCTGAAATATTATATTGAAAAATCGGGTAGTTATACCCCGCTTGCCCGGAAAAAAGGCGCGTTGGTAATTTATCCGGATGGCAAGGCAAAAAAAGTGAGCCATTTTTTATTTTTTAAAAGTTATCCCAGGGTAGTATCGCGGTCGGAGATATTTGTGCCACAGAAATCTGAAAATAATAGGCAAAGAGTAACGGTGGGCGAGTGGGCTGTAGTGTTATCATCTTTAGCTATCATTGCAAATGTGATAGTTAATCTTAGTAAATAAAGTATTAATGAATTGGGAATTTAAAATATAATGACAAAATTGACCTCAACAATTGAACAAAACGAATCCCCTGCTATTGATCCTGGCATGGAAGCACCTTTTGTGAATCTTTTAAAACTGTTTTTAAGTAAATGGTGGGTATTTGTCATAGTTGGAATATTGTTTGGAATAGCAGGTATATTGTATGCAGCTAACCAAAAACCAAAGTTTGAAAGCAGGCTTACTTTTTCTTTGGACGCAGGCGCAAGTGATGGTGGTTTATCCGGTGCAATGAGTTTAGCTGCACAGTTTGGGTTTGGCCTCGGAACTGCCCAAA
This sequence comes from Ferruginibacter sp., assembly GCA_040007015.1. Lineage (GTDB taxonomy): Bacteria > Bacteroidota > Bacteroidia > Chitinophagales > Chitinophagaceae > Ferruginibacter. Next base: position 3,285 of record JBDTVX010000025.1, read on the forward strand.
GTATGTTTGACGGAGATAATATCCTGGAAATTATGAAGAGTCGCCGTATGATTGAAAGTGTTCTTTTATCAGTGGATACTTTTGAAGGCAAGCCTTTTACGCTAATAGATTATTACATGGAAAGTTCCGGCCTGAAAAAAAGATCGGAGAATAATAGACTCTTAAAAGATGTCAGTTTCCCGGCCGGGTCAAAAAAAGGAGCGATGACCTACCTCCAGGATAGCATTTTATACAATGTATACCAGGACTTTTCAAAAGAAAACCTGATCGCTGCAAGACCGGATAGGAAATTTAGTATATACGAGGTAAAAGTTACCAGCATGGATGAAAAGTTTTCAAAAGTTTTTACGGATAAAATTGTCGAAGAAACGATCCGTTTCTATACGGAAATATCCAGTAAAAAAGACAGGGAGACACTTGAAATTTTAGAACAAAGAGTTGCTTCATTAAGGAGCAATGTCGGATCAAGCATTGATACCAGGGCTTCAAGCCAGGACGCAAATATAAATCCTGCTTTTGCTTCAGCCCAATCTCCCTTACTGAAGGTTCAATATAACATGCAGGCTTATGGAGAAGCATATAAAGAGATGTTTAAGACATTGGAAATAGCGAGGTACCAGTATTTAAAAAAGATGCCCCTGTTACAAGTAATTGATCATGCTGACTATCCCATGAAAAAAATAAAACCAGGCAAACTAAGTACCGGGCTGCTGTTTTCAGTTTTTTCCGTATTGTTTTCAATTCTGATTATTTGGGTACTCAGTTTTATTAAAAAATAACCTTCTGTAAGATTTATCAATCCGGGGTTTGTTTTCTAAACTAATATTGTTTCCACAGCGGCAGTATTCATAATTTTATCAATATTAACTCCTGAATGGATTTATTTTCCAGATTTAAAAAAGATTATCTCAATTATTTATTAAGTATAATATTACCCGGTATTGTTACCGCTGGCTCTATTCCTTTATTTAAGCTGTTGCTCGGAGCTAAAGGATATGGCAATTTTTCAATCACTTTTAATTCAGTTTTACTTTGTAGCGCCACTTTGTCCGGCTGGATATCACAAAGCATCCTCAGGTATTTTCCGGCCAGCACGCACAAACAGTCATTTGCCCGGCAGTCAATTTTACTTTCCGGTATCACACAAGCCATATTTTCATTACCTGTGTTTTGTATCGTATGGTATTTAAAAGGCGACCTGCTAATGGCCCTTTTTTTCACCATTGCATTATTCATTACTTCCCTGCAATTTTCAATCCTGGCTATTGGTCAGTCGATTTTTCTGTCCAAAAAAAGTATTTATTCTGAAATTTTACGTACCGGATCCTATATTACAATAGCGCTTATTCTGCTGAAATTCACAGGCATTCATTATATGTATGCTCTGTTTACGGCAATTATTTTCTCCTATTTTCTGTCTTTTGGGTACCTTTATTCCCTTACCTCAAAAGAACTTGCAAAGGGTCCGTACCTGGTAAAAGAATATAAAACCGAAAGACTTAAAGAACTGTTTATTCGGTTCATTTTATATGGCGGACCACTATCCTTATTTTTCATTTTTGCTTATTTAATATCATTGGTTGATAAATTCTTTATGCTAAATAAAGTGGGTGCTGAAGTTGAGGGCAACTACCAGGCTATGTTTGATTTTTTGTCTAAAAGTATTACCATTGTCATTTCTCCGGTGGTCATATCTTTGCTCCCATTATTAACAATGGCCTACCAGCACGGGCGAACACGTGAAATAAAAAAACTGCTGGTAACTTTGTTTGGTGTTGAACTGGCGGCGTTATTCGTTACTTGTATTTTGTATTGGTGGTTTGGATCCAGGATTTTATTTGGACTTATAAAAATCCCCGACACTCCCGAATATAAGCTGATGGGTTTAATCCTTATTGCCGGCACTTTTATTTGGCAAATGGCAATAATAGTTCATAAGCGCTACGAACTGAAATTTAAGAGTACCTTTTTGTTAGGGATGGTTGCAATTGCATTTATGTCGCAACTGCTGCTGTATATATTCTTTGATAAAAGTAATAACCTGTTACTCTATCCTTTAGGATATGCATTATCCTCGGTAGTGTACTTGTTTTTAGTATCCATTGGCCTGATCGGTATTTTTCTTAAACGGTTGCTTCATTAAATACTGATATTGTCAGGAACCCATTTTGTTTGGATTTTCCGGAGATGAAAATTAACTTCAACCTAACAATCAAACAATGCCTCAATTAATCAATATACTAACTGACCTGGTATTTATTTTATTACACTTTTTTGTGTTTTTTTTTACATACCATATTCTGGGTAAAAGAATTCTTCAGCCTGCAGTTTTATTTTCACTTGTTTGGTTATTAATAATTGTACTTCATTTTGTTTTTAAGTTAACGCTGCTAAACGAGCTTTTTCAGCTTCATGCTGCAACGTATTTGGTTTTTTTTATCGGTAATGTATGTTTTAGCATCGGCTCTGTCCTGGCAAATAAGGGGTTTGAGAAAAATAGGCTGTATTATTCCAATTCCAGGCCCCAGCCTGTGGAAATTAGTTTAGCGGCAAGGATGATATACCTGGCAATAATTTTGGCTGGCCTTCCTTTATACATTAAAGCGTCGTATGATATATTTATAGCCTCCAATGCAGTGGATTTCTTTGCAGGGTTGCGTTCTGAATTAAGTTTCAATGATGCGGACATTGGCATTTTGAAATACCTGATGTCAATTGCATTTGTGGCTTTTGCTTTTAACTTATATGCTTTTTACCTAAACAGGAATAAGATTAATGGCATAATAGTTATCATCACTTTTGCAGCACTTTTCACCTATGCTGTTTTTGCAACCGGCAGAACCTATTTTATCATTATTTTATCTATTTACCTTGGGGTTAGTTTTTTTTTGAATCCAAAATTTTCGATCAAGAAACAGCTGGGTTGGTTTGGGGTATCTTTTATTATTTTTTTCATGCTGTTTGGATTAATTTATGGAAAAGGTGGCAATACAGAGAATTCAATTAAGGAGAATATTAGATCTTCATCTGAGAATGTAGGTGTTTATTTGGTAGGGTCATTAAATGCATTGGAAATGCAGTTAGCCCAAAACAATGCTGCAGTAGATAAGGGAGATAATACTTTGCGTTTTTTTATAAAAATAGCTCTGGCAATCCACTTAATACCTGATAGAAAGGTGAATTCATTCATTAATGAATATGTTTTTGTACCGTATCCTACAAATGTGTTTACGGGTTATAGTCTTTATATCAGGGATTTTGGTAAAATTTATGCATGGCTGATGTTTGGCATTTATGGCGCAATTCAAACATGGCTGTTCAACAGGGCGCTCTATTTAAAAAGTATAAGATGCATGTTTTATTCTTCTTTTCTTATATCACCTGTATTGCTTAGCTTTTTTGGAGACCAGTATTTAACAACCTTTTCGTTATGGTTTCAGTTAGTAGTAATCACGGAACTTTTCTTGTTCATCAATAGATTATTTATTGTAAAGAAGCAGGGTATTGTAGAAAGATTAGTTGAATAATTAAAAGCTGGGTTTGTACGATTTTGCCAGTGCAAATTAAAGCTTTATATACACTACTTATTCATGGTGACAAATTACTATTTTTTAAAAAAATCCAGTCAATCCGTTTTCAGGAAAAATACTTTTTCTTCGGGGTTAGAGAAATTGTTTTTATCGAAGTGTATCTGTTTATGCATTATCCCGGGCAGTGCAACGAATGCTCCAAAAAATTTCCCCTTTTCCGGTAAGGCATATATGCTTTTTGCCTGAAACTTATCCTGGATAAAGCTATTACCCACAAGATATATATTTCTCATTCCGGCAGCATTGGATGTTGTAATTGAATAGGTGTCTGTAATGATAACATATCCGCCAACGGCTTTTGGATCATTATTGGTTTTAAAATCACTGATCTTATTACTGGTGATGATCAGTGAATCAATACCCCATTTGCTTCCTTGCAATACCAGCCCGCCGTAATTCATACCCGAAATGGTATTTTTTTCGATCGTGCTTTTTTGAAGTGAATGCAAAACCATACCTGCAGTAATATCCTTTGTATTGTCAGGGACTAACGAAGTAATCACATTGTTCTTTATCAGCAAATGTGTTAATGGGGCATTATTGGCCAGCTTAAAACTATACTCATTGATATTGCCATTTGGAACTACTATCCCTGCAAGGATGCCTGGCTTTAACAAACGGCTATAGGTAAGCTGAATGATATTGTTTTGTACGCTAATATTGTTCATAGGATAATTAACCCAAAATGAAACGCCTTTAATACATTGAAGAAACTGGTTGTTTTCAACGATTGTTTTTTCCATTGCATGCCAGCTGCTGCTGATGAAAATGCCCGGGTAACATCCAATGATTATATTTCCTGTGGCATTGCAATAAGAGCCATGAATTTCTATTCCACCGGTAAAACCGCCCAGGGCTAAATCAACGTTTTGTTGCTCTATATGGTTATTAATAATAGCAACACTGTCCCACTCAGTGTATAAAAAAGAGAAATCGGTCTGGAATTTGTTGGGCTTTTCTGACCCTACATAGTTGCCTCCGTTTAAAAAAGTACTCTCCTCAATTGTTGCATTGCTGCCATTCCCGCTTATGATAACCATATCACGGCCTGAACAGTTTTTTATTGTTATATTTTTTATTGCTACATTATTACCATCGCGGATATAGATGGCCGTATTATTTTTTATGATGTCTTCAGGCACCAAATTATTCATCCCGTTCATATCTATCAAAATATCCGTAAACTGAACGTTGCATATTTTACGGCCAAAAAAAAGATGCGCATTGGCCATAGTATCCCGATTATCAAAAAGGTGGTCGGATAAGCGGATTACAGAAGTTTTCCCATCGCCTTTAAATAGTATTCCTGGGTGAATGCGAAGGCAATAATTTTCAAAATATTCTTTTGTAACAGTATATGAGCCTACCAGGTAAGTGCCTTTGGGGAAATAAATAGTATTCAGCGATGTTTCGGGTGCAGCATTTATGGCTCTCTGGATTGATTTGGTATCATCTGTTTTACCATCTCCTTTTGCCCCAAATGTTTTTACATTGATAACCCTTGCAAAACTTTGTGTTGACAATAATCCGAATAATAAAAGAAGCGCAAGAATTCTGGTCAATATTTTTTTCATAATTCTGTATTGATAAAAGCCGGTAAATCTTAAAGCTTCCCATATCACTTTCACGGCGCATTTCCGGGTGCAAAAGTTGCAAACCGGCCACTATTATTATTTCCACATTCAGGAAATTATTTTTTAGTTCCAAAAGTAATTACACTTAATCCTATTTTATTCATGATGATTTTATCTACCAGTTTAAAAACCGGGACCAGTTTATTATATAATTTCATCTGCCCCCCTGGTATCGTTTTATTGCGTAAAATACTCCCACTGAACCACCAACCTGCTATTCCAATAAAATTGAAATATTGGGTTTTATAGATTTTTAGACCAGCTGTCAGGAAGAGGTTTTCCAGTTTTGATTTTGTATAACGACGAAAATGTTCCAATTCTTTGTCGAAACCATTGTAGAGTGCCTGGTACGCAGGAACCAGTATAACCAAATTGCCGTTTTTCCGAAGCAGTTTTTTGCAGTTTTGAATAGCAAGCTCATCATTTTCTACATGTTCAACTATATTTAAGGCAAAAATGCTATCAAATTTATCCAGTAAGTCATGGTATTCCCGATCGAAACCGGGGTGGATAATATCAATATTTCTAACTTCCTGCAGGTATGGATCGTCATCAAAACGATGATGCAGGATCGAGCAGTAATTGTCACGGATATCGCTGGCCGTTACCTTGAATTTATCATCGATCACAAATTGTGTAATGTTTCCAATACCGCTGCCAATTTCAAGAATATCTCCTTTTAAAAATGGCTTTATAGACTGGTACATCCAATTATTGAACCGATCAGCGGCTGATATGACATTCAGTACATCAAGACCTTCCTGGTCAAATTCCTTATACACAAAATTTTTATTACTCATATTATCTATCCCAGATATTATATTTTAAAATACACCATAAGGCGCGAAATCCATCCTTCCAACCTATTTTTTTACCTTCCTCAAAGGTTCTTCCATAATACGAAATTCCTACTTCATATATCCTGATCCCTTTAATTCTTGCAACTTTTGCAGTTACTTCCGGCTCAAATCCAAATCTTTTTTCTTTTAAAGAAATAGACTGTATTATCTGCGTGTTAAATAATTTGTAACAGGTTTCCATATCTGTCAGGTTCAGATTAGCAAATATATTGGACAGGGTGGTAAGGAATTTATTGCCAATTGTATGCCAGAAGAATAGAACCCTGTGAGGATTGCCTCCCATAAATCGTGAACCATATACTAAATCTGCATAACCACCCACTACCGGTTTTAAAAGGTCGTTATACTCCTGCGGGTCGTACTCCAGGTCAGCATCCTGAATGATCAGGTATTCGCCCGTAGCCTTACTAATGCCGGTATGCAACGCCGCGCCTTTGCCTTTATTGATTTCATGTTTGAAATACTGAATATTTAATGAAGGGTTAATAAAAATATAATTCTCAATCGCTTTTTCAGTATGATCTGATGAGTAGTCGTTCACAATAATTATTTCTTTCTTAATATTGTTAATTAAACTCACAGCTTTCACTTTGTCGAGAATGAGATGAATTGTATTGCCTTCATTATAGGCTGGAATTATAATCGACAATTTCTCTATCATTTTTTAAACATTTTTATATTTGTGCTGGCTTTTATTTAAGTTAACATTTGACGTTAACAAATTGCACAGCGGTGTTTCATAACTTTTGCGCTTTTCGGGGAAAATATTATTATTAGAAAATAGCTATTCTCCTGTGTTGTTGAATTCATTTTCTATTGAAAAATGATTTTTAAAGACGTTACGGCGCTTGTTTATTCCATTTTTACTTTAATCGTTACCAGGCGGTGTAATAATGATGCCATCCAAATAAGTAAAACTGGTACAACGACGAATAGTTGTCTCGGATAAGCACTTACCAGGGTAGTGGCTCCGAGATATATAAAAATAAATATCACCAGGAAGTTTATTTCTGTGCTGCATTTTTTAAAGTTGATGATCCAAAAAGGGAAACATAACAAGAAAAAAGTTAAAATAATGCTGTTAGGTATGAACCTAACCAGGATAATATCCTGCTGGTAAAAAGCTGAACTTGGATACCCGAACCATATCCTCCCTAAGTTTGAAAACCAATTTCTTACATATTTTAGCGGATGGGTTTTTATATTTTCAATTGCGATCTTCTTAAAGGCATCATCTCTGTCTACGCCAGTGTATTGATTGATGATGTCAAAATCTTTTGTATGATTTTTTGCGATAAACTCCGCATTACACGGTAAGCCATCTTTGCAATAAGCGTCAAAAGTATCGGAATTCCATTCGCCGTACTCGTGTTCATAAGGAGTACTCATCCAATAAAGTACTACGCCCCCGCTATTGCCAAAATAAAACATCTTTCCGGTGAGCGAATAAGTGTAAACCATGTAAGGGGTTATTGTGCCCAACGCGATGAGCATAATAATCAATATATTACGGACTGGCTTTAATTTTCGCTTAAGGAGATAATGGGTTACAAGATAAAAACATACATAAATCAAAATGGAAAACAATAATACATAGCCAAATGCCACTTTAGTTAAAACTAAAAAGCCAAGCGATATGCCTGCACCGGCTAGGTATTTATTGCTGTTGTTTGTAAAAGATTTAACCACCAAAAAAATAATTAATGTGATTAAAAAAGATGTAAACGTTTCGGTTACTATATTGGGCATTTCCTGGTATGAAACAAAATAGGATGCCCAAAAAAGAGCAAAACAAAGGGCCGCTTTTTTGTTTGAAATGATCAATAAAGATCTGTATAAAAATATAATCGACAGGTATTGAAGTAAACTATTGAAAAGTGTTATGAAGATCAATGGTGTTTTCAACGCCACAAATGGCATTAGCACGATCGGGTAACCCGGGCCATTCCATAAATTTAATTTTGCGCCTGTGCCTGGTGAATAAAACCCATGACATAAATTATGTGCAAAGTCCATATACCGCTGTTCGTCTCCTATCATTTCATCCTTATGGAATTTAAGTACGATACATATAAAGAGCAGTAAATATGGACTGAACCAGAACCAATAGCTGGATGTTATTTTTTTCATTTAGTATCCCTGTTAATATTTATTGAGTCCATAATTATATCTTTCGGAATATTTACAGCCCATTGTTTTCTCACAATTATAAGTCAGAAATCAACATTTAAACTTCATTCACTTTTTCGTTTGTTTGGCTTTTTTTAGTAATCGTTATACCAGCTGTCAATTATATTCATATTTGCATAATTAATTGATGTTCCGTTTATTCTTTGAATTTTAAATATACTCATTGTCCTGATTTTTACCCCGAAAAACTTCCCGTAACATTTCCCTGTTACTGATGAACGTCCAGGCGTCTAAATATTATAAAAAAATAATAACAGAAATTATTTTAAACCTGCTTTTGCAAAATAGCACACATGATGCTGTTTCTACCGGGGTTTTCCGGATGCGTTAGAAAGATGATAAAGAATTTTTCAATAATGGGTTTAAATAATTTCTTAACAGCCGCTTTTAGTTTCCGGGGCCAGACATTGACAGTCAAAATTTCCGGCGTTATTACCTTTCCTTCACTGTTAAGTGTGTAACCTATGTGCTTTCTTTTATAAAAGCCTTCATAATACTTAAACCGGGCTATATCGATATGCTTTTTATTGAATTGGCTGAAGTCAAAAAAAGAAAGGAGCAGCCCCAGCTTTTCTGAAATTGCAATGAAAGAATCTTCTGAGAACCAGGTTAAATGCACTGCTGGCGATTCTGTATCCCAATAGTCATCCGGTTTAAATGCGGATTTATTAGGTGATGAAATAATCAGTTTCCCCCCGCTTTTCAAAAGGCTGATTACAACGCTGGTAAAGACAATCGGATCCTGTAAGGGTTCTATCACTTCGGTAAGGGTAACCAAATCAAACTTTTCAGCATTTTCTAACGCATGTTCGCATATATCCCGGCAAATAAAAAATTTTCCAAATTGCTTCTCTGCCTTTTTTATTGCATCAACGGAAATATCTAATCCAGTGATATCATACCCTTCGTTCCTGATAGCATAGGTAAGGTAACCCAACACCAATCCCACTTCTAATATTTCGATTGTTTTATCTTTTTGCCGGGCCGGAATATTCTTTATAGCATAATACATTGCTTCTTTAGCAACTAGATAATCCATTGTATTTTTTTTGCTTATTATCTCTTTTGCGTAAAGGGCATACCTGTTGTAGCCGGGAACAATATCAGGCTGGGAATAAATAGGGTTATAAATGCTGTTATCAAGCACATGGGGCCACACAAAAGAGGTATTACAGGATGGGCAATAATATATATCAAAAGCCCCATCTTCCTGGTAACCCTTAATGTTTTTGAGGACGACCCTGGCATTTTGATCACAAATAATAGAGTTGGTATTTTCCATCATGAATTCAAAACTTTTGTGTAATCTATTTGAGGATGTAGTTAAGAATTAAATTGTTACAAAATTTTCGCAAAGATAGAGATAGAAGTGCCTTCTATCAGGAAAACAAAAATAAAACACCACCAACCAATAAGGTGACATGAACACTGAAAGCAAATGTCTCATCATGTGTTTTAAATTATAGGGTATTCTTTACAAATTATAAGGAACAATCAGTAGATTGAGTTTTCAGCATTGCAATGAAAATGCACTGGCGCAAACGAATTTTTCTATAGGATGAATGCATTATATCCATTTGATAATACTATATTATGAGCGGATCATAAAATGATAGCCTGGATACTTACAAAATGACTCAAAACAGACGTTGTCCTCCGGACAATATAAAGAAATGTAATAAGGATTGTTAAGCCCGGCAGCAAAAAAAGTAAAATTTCTTCAGAAAATAATAGTGTTGGTGGATTTAACCTGAATGCACGTTTAGTAGGATTTTTATTTGGAACCGGTTTAAAAAAACTTACCATAAATTGCAATGATTTATTGAAGTATCCTTACAATACCGAATAAAGCGCTTATTATTTTTATTGGCTATTTTTAAAAAATAAACACTGAATATTTTTGATGGTAGACATTGTAATAGTGAACTGGAATTGCGGCCCACTTTTAAAAAAATGTATTGATTCAATTGTTTTTAGCAGTAATGAATCGCTCATTAATAGGGTTTTTATTATTGACAATCATTCTACTGATCAGTCGATGGAGGCTATTTCTATTCATAAGAAAATAGAATTGATCCGGAATTCAGAAAATCTGGGTTTTGCCAAAGCCTGCAACCAGGGTTTCAGGGCATGTACGGCGCCCTATGTATTGCTGCTAAATCCGGATACGCAACTTTGGGACAATACCATTGCAGGTTGCCTTAGTTTCATGGAAGTTCACAAAGATATTGATATACTTGGCTGCCAGTTACTCGACGATCATGGCGCTGTATCCGTAAGCTGTGCACGCTTCCCAACTCCATTCAGATTATTTATAGATGCTACGGGTTTGTCTAAAATCGCTCCCGCGCTGTTTACCCCTGCCATTTTAATGACCGACTGGAACCATCTCCAAAGCAGTTGTGTGGATGAAGTGATGGGGGCATTTATGTTTATGCACATTGATATTTTTAAAAAGCTGGGCTACTTTGACGAGCGCTTTTTTGTTTATTACGAAGAACTCGATTTTTCTTTGCGACTGGCAAAGGCAGGCGGAAAAACCTTTTACAATTCTGAAATTAAAGCCGTTCATAGCGGGATGGGCACCACTGAAGCGATAAAAGCACATAGATTATTTCTGAATCTACGGAGCAGGCTACAATATGCAAAAAAACATTTTTCAGGGACGGGATATTTGATCGTTTACCTAAGCACTTTTACAATTGAATTTATTTCCCGGGTATTTTTTTTAATAATATCAGGCCGGTTTAAAGAGGTAAAAGATGTAATTAAAGGCTATCAATTACTGATCAGCAGCAAATCATCAACGCGTAATTCAACCGTTTTATAAACTGCCTCTTTAAATTGTGTACCGGGCTTAGTGATATTAAGCGGATGAATTGAAGTCGTGGTTTTTCAACCCTGCATTTTCCTTCATTCATTAAAACGGCATGTTCATATCCTGATCACATTAATACGCAAACAGCCAGCTGAATTGATCCTGGGTGAAATTCACAACCTTACCTGTTGGGGCAGCCGGTTGGCCTGCACCTGATACCTCTCTAAAACACGCATGCCTTGCAAAATTATATTTTTAAATAGCTTGTAACTATATTTACGGTATCATAACAGCTTTCTATGTTTCGTCCCCTTAAAATATTTTTAACCAGTTTTCCGGCTGGAATCATTTTTTGGAAAGTTACCTGCAAAGTTTTCGGCATCAAAATACCTCAAAAAGAGAAATGGCAAAATTTAGTTTTAAATAAATGTGGAATTGAAATCGGGGGACCGAGCGCTCTCTTTAAAAGCAGCGGTTTCCTGCCTCTTTATTCATTTATTCAAGCATTAGATGGAGTGAACTTCAGCACTTCAACGGTTTGGGAAGGGAAATTATCTGAAGGATTGTTTTATAGATACCAGGATAAAACGGGTTATCAATTCATAGCAGAGGGTACGTTATTACCTAAGATTAAAGATGAAAACTATGATTTTGTTTTAAGCTGCAACAACCTGGAACATATTGCTAATCCAATTGCTGCGGTACTGGAATGGAAAAGGATTATAAAAAGAGAAGGAGTAATAATATTGGTGCTGCCCAATAAGCTGGCAAATTTTGATCATAAAAGACCCTATACTGCTATCGGGCATTTGGTTGATGATTTTAGAAATAATGTGGGAGAGGATGATAAAACACACCTGGAAGAAATACAGGCGCTTCATGACTTAAAGAGAGATCCACAAGCCGGCGAGTATAAAAATTTCCAGGAAAGATGCTCAGACAATTTTAAAAACAGGTGTATGCACCACCATGTATTCAACCAGGACGTATTACGAAAATTATTTGAGTATTGTGATATGGAGGTGAGGCTACAGTTCAGTAGCAAGACCGATCATTTTATCGTAGCGGAAAAAAAATAATATTGCCGTTAAATCAGGCGGTGGGGCAGAATCTTTAGCATCGGAAATTTTTCAAAATTATTGCAAACATCTGGGCGCACATCGCGAAATTCTTTGGTATGCAGGTTTCATTTAACAGGGAAAACGCGAAATTGGTTTGCCAGGTATTACATATTGATAACTGCTATATGCTGTTCATCAACACCTCTGAAGCGGTATCTTACGCTATCTTGAGATTTATTTCTATTTAAAAACACCTATTTTTGCGCCCTAAAATACTATCTTTCTAATGTCACATTGCATCCTCATTACAGGCGGGGCAGGATTTATAGGCTCTCATTTAACCCGCCTCTTTGTAACCAAATATCCAGGTTACCAGATCGTGAATCTTGATAAGCTTACCTATGCAGGCAACCTGGAGAATCTTAAAGATATAGAAGGCCAGCCCAATTATCAATTCGTAAAAGGCGATATTACCGATATGGGTCTTTTGAAGCAGTTGTTTGAAGAAAAGCGTTTTACCGCAGTGCTCCATTGTGCGGCGGAAAGCCATGTGGACAGGTCGATCACCGACCCGCTGGCATTTGTTACCACCAATGTGGTTGGAACCGGATCGTTGTTACAAACTGCTAAAGAATATTGGAAAAATGATTTTACAGGTAAAATATTTTACCATATTTCCACCGATGAGGTCTATGGTTCTCTTGGCGCAGAGGGGTATTTTACGGAAGAAACTGCCTACGACCCGCGCAGTCCATACTCCGCTTCAAAAGCGTCTTCCGATCACCTGGTGAGGGCATTTTATCATACTTATCATTTACCCATAAAAATTTCCAATTGCAGCAATAATTATGGGCCTTACCATTTTCCTGAAAAATTAATTCCACTTTGCATTCATAATATCATTAACAACAAGCCCCTGCCGATTTATGGGAAGGGCGAAAATATAAGAGACTGGCTATATGTAAAAGACCATGTGCGTGCCATTGATGTGATCTTTCATCAAGGTAAGATTGGCGAAACCTATAATATTGGCGGACACAATGAGTGGACCAATATTGACCTGGTAAAAGAACTCTGCAGGCAAATGGATGATAAGCTGGGCCGCGGGAAAGGGGAATCCGCAAAACTGATCACTTACGTAAAGGACCGGGCTGGTCATGATGCCCGCTATGCCATTGATGCCACCAAATTAAAAGATCAGTTAGGCTGGTTGCCTTCACTGCAGTTTGAAGAAGGAATATCCAAAACTATAGACTGGTACCTTAATAATGCCGAATGGCTTAACCATGTTACCAGCGGAAATTATCAACATTACTATGAAACGCAATACGAAAAGCGATAAATAATACGAAAGCGATAAATTATGAAGGGAATTATTCTTGCGGGCGGATCGGGGACAAGACTTTATCCAATAACAATGGCTATTAGTAAACAATTAATGCCGATTTACGATAAGCCAATGATCTATTACCCGCTCAGTACTTTAATGCTGGCCGGGATAAGGGAGATACTTATCATTACCACACCAGATGACCAGGCACAGTTTATGAGACTACTGGGAGATGGCGATCAATGGGGTTGCAAAATATTCTATGCCAAACAGGAGATACCCAATGGCCTCGCACAGGCTTTTGTAATTGGTGAGCAATTTATTGGTAGTGATAGTGTAGCCCTCGTATTGGGGGATAATATATTTTATGGGAGCGGCTTTAGTAAATTGTTGCAACAATCAATTAATCCCGATGGGGCGGTTGTTTTCGCATACCCGGTAAGTGATCCCGAAAGATATGGCGTGGTGGATTTTGACAGTGATCTGAATGCGCTGAGCATTGAGGAAAAGCCCACTCATCCTAAAAGCAATTATGCGGTGCCCGGCTTGTATTTTTATGATAATAAAGTGGTTGATATCGCCAAAAATATTCCCCCAAGCCCAAGGGGTGAATATGAAATCACAGATGTAAACAGGATCTATCTCCAAAACAAAAAATTAAAAGTTGGGGTGCTGGACAGGGGCTTTGCCTGGCTGGATACCGGCACTTTTGAATCGCTGAGCGATGCGAGTGAATACGTACGGGTGATTGAAAAAAGGCAAGGTTTAAAAATAGGTTGTCCCGAAGAAATAGCCTGGCGTATGGGATTTATTTCAAAAGAGCAATTGCTCTATCTTGCGGTGGCTTTACACAAAAGCGGTTATGGGGAGTATTTAAAAAGGATTATCGAATAGTTTGTTTTGGCTGGTCAAAGACAGTTAACAGGCACAGGGGTATAATCAGTTTTTTTGAATGAGGCAGGGTTACAGACGCTTGCCCCCCGGATTCAGAAATAATCAGCATTGCCCCAACATTCGGTGCAGGAACGACACTTGCCGTCAATATGTTTGGATTTTGCAAGGAAAATTGTTGGCCATTATCACAATGATCAGTAGTCTTCCGGTTTTTTCAAATAGTGATTTATATTAATGAAAAATAAGCCGAAGGAAATTTTGATGATAGTTCAGTACCCGGAAAATGTTGCTCCCGGACAGAGATTCCGCTTTGAGTTATATAAAGACGTACTTGCGGAAAACGGGTTTATAGTAACAACGAAACCGTTTCTAAATAAGAAAGGATATGATGTAATCCATCGCTATGGGTTCTTTTTTAAGAAGATCGTGGCAACTTTACGAGGCTTTATTGGCAGGCTGCTTATATTGTCGCACATAAAAAATTATGATTTTATTTTTCTGCAAAGAGAAATTGCTCCCCTGGGGCCACCCATTTTTGAATGGATCTACATTAAATTATTTCACAGAAAAATAATTTACGATTTTGATGATGCCATCTGGCTCGAATCTATATCGGAGCAGAATAGGATGGCTGGGATTTTGAAAAACTCAAATAAGGTAAGTAATATCTGTAAATGGTCATATAAAGTTAGTTGTGGGAATCAATATTTATGCAATTATGCCCGCCGGTACAATAAAAATGTTATTTACAATCCCACTTGTGTAGATACCCAAAAACGACATAATGTTTTAGCTAACCACGATGTAGAAAGAATAACAATTGGCTGGACAGGAAGTTTTTCTACACTAAAATACCTTGTGATGGTTGAAACAGCGTTAAAAACACTACAGAAAATTTATGATTTCGATATCAAAATTATTTGCAACGAAAAGCCTTCCTTAGATCTTAAAAATGTAAATTATATTAAGTGGAGCGAAGACAACGAAGTATCTGAACTTGCAACCTGTCAAATAGGATTGATGCCACTTACCAATGATGAATGGAGCGAAGGAAAATGCGGCTTTAAATTAATTCAGTACCTGTCGCTGGGAATACCCGCCGTTTCATCGCCTGTTGGCGTAAATAAGATCATCATTGAAGAAGGCGTAAACGGCTACTTTGCCAATTCAGATTCGGATTGGTATAGCAGGATTGAGAAATTGATCTTAGATGCCGATCTCAGAAAAAGAATGGGCAAGGCAGGCCGTGAAAAAATCATAGCCGGTTACAGCCTTCAATCAAACAAAAATAATTTTTTAAACCTGTTTAGCTGATCTCCGCGGCTACTTTATATAACTACTTACCCTGCACTCTCTGGTGAAATTATTTTCATGACGCGTTCGGTAAGGTTACATTGTCAATAAGCTGAATTATTATTCGATAATAATATTGCAATCGGGCACCATTCCATTCTTCTCCTGCAGTTAACAAATAATAATTCTGTTAATCTTTTAAGCCATAATTTTAAACAAACATAATTGGATATTGTAATAGCATATATAAATTTGTTCCATGGACTCGTTTACAATAAAGGACCTCGAAAACTTATCCGGTATTAAAGCGCACACTATCCGGATATGGGAGCAGCGTTACCAATTCCTGAAACCCCATCGAACAGGCACCAATATCCGTTATTACAGTAATGATGAATTAAAGAAAGTGCTCAACATCGCATTGCTTAATAAATATGGTTTTAAAATATCCCATATAGATAAAATGAATGCAATGGAGGTGAGGGAGAAAATTCTTTCCCTTACCCAACTGGAGGCGCAGCAGGAAAGGATCGTACATGAGTTGATACAGTGCATGGTAGACCTGGATGTAGATAAACTTGAAGATATACTGGACTGTTATATCCAGGCAAAAGGCATTGAGCGAACCATCACCCAGATCATCTTTCCCTTCATGGAAAAAATCGGGATCCTTTGGGTTACCAACCACATCAATCCTGCGCAGGAACATCTTGTCAGCAATATCATACGGCAGAAATTGATTGTTGGTATCGAAGGCGTTTCCACTTCACTTAAAATAAATAAAACCATCCTGCTCTTTTTGCCGGAGGGCGAATACCATGAACTGGGTATGCTGTTTATGTACTATTTGTTAAAAAGCAGGGGTGTATCTACCATATACCTGGGAGCCAATGTACCTTTACACGATGTGGAATATGTGGTAAATTTAAAAAAGCCCCACTATTTATACTCACACCTCACTTCAGTAGGCCATAATTTTAATTTCGATAAATTCATCCTGTCCATTACAAAAAGATTTGTGGGAACACCCATTATTATTTCAGGTTTATTAACACATTCGTACGAAAGAAAGATCCCCCAACAGATCAATTTCAAAAAATCCTTCTCAGAAGTAATGGAATTTGTGTCAGCATTATAAAATTGGCTCGTTTTTTAATCCGTATACAAATAGCATATTTTATAAGTGGCTGATTTGCAATATGTTTAATGTTTAACAAAAAAAATTAAACAATTTTTTGAATTTCTAAATCCATTTGTTTAACTTTAACGTATATCTTATTAAACGCATTTGTTATGGCAACAATAGATTTTAACCAGTTATTATTAAGCAATACAGAGTTTTTAAAGCCTTTTGCAGTTACATTAACAAGAGATAATGAAGTTGCCAAAGATTTACTCCAGGAAACCATGTACAGGGCCCTGGCGAATAAAGAAAAATACAATGTTGGCACTAATATCAAGGCATGGTTGTATACCATCATGCGCAATATATTTATCAATGACTATCGCCGAAAAGCTAAGCAAAACACTATATTCGACAGTACCCCCAATGATTTTTTATTAAACTACAACCAGGTTACTACCACCAATGCTGCAGAAGGAGCATTAAAAATGAAAGACATCCAACTTGCTATTCACAGGCTACCTGAAATTTTTCGTACTCCTTTTATGTTATATTTTGAAGGCTATAAATATCATGAAATAGCTGACATGCTGACGGAGCCATTGGGTACTATTAAAAGCCGGATACATTTTGCCAGGAAATTGTTAAAAGAGCAACTTAGCAGATACTAATGTTAAGTAAAACGTACCCGAACCATATTATTTTTAACATAGCGCCAGTTTATTTATATTCAACCAATTTCGATGTGTTTAATAAACGGTATTAACCTTATTTTAGACCCTTGAAAAAAGTAGTCATCATAGGAGGCGGGTTTGCAGGCCTGTCCGCTGCCGCATTTATGGCCAGAGCTGGCTGGGACACAGTTGTTTTGGAAAAGCATGCTACAGCCGGCGGGAGGGCAAGGCAATTGATCGCAAAAGGTTTTACTTTTGATATGGGCCCAAGCTGGTATTGGATGCCTGCAGTATTCGAAAGATTCTTTAATTGCTTTGGTAAAAAAGTTGCAGATTATTACCAGTTACAGCGGTTAGATCCTTCCTATAGAATTTATTGGCCCGATGATACAATGGAGGTACCGGCCGATTACAACGAATTGAAAACCCTGTTTGAAAAAACAGAGCCTGGCAGTGGCCCTATGCTGGATAAATTTATAAAGGAAGCAGCATTTAAATATGAAATGGGAATCAATAAGCTGGTTCACAAACCAGGGCAATCATTACTCGAATTTGCGAATTGGGAACTTGTAAAGGGAGTACTGAAATCAGATGTTTTTAATTCCATCAAGCGCCATGTTGGCAGGCATTTCAAAAACCCGAAATTGCGTGAATTGCTGGAATTTCCTGTTTTATTTTTAGGCGCGCTTCCAAAAGATACGCCTGCTTTATACAGCCTGATGAATTACGCGGATATAAAGCTGGGTACCTGGTATCCGCAGGGAGGCATGTATAAAATTGTGGAAGCAATGACAGGTTTGGCGAAAGAATTGGGTGTTCAATTTTATTTTAACCATGACGTAACAGAAATAAAGATTGAAAATGGGGCAGCAACCAAAGTAGTATCAAAAACAACGGGTACATTTTCAGCCTTAACCTCTTTTGATGCAGATGTGGTAATTGGCGGCGCGGATTATCACTTTATAGAATCAAAACTTTTACCCGGAAAATATAGAAGTTACACAGAAAAATACTGGGATAAAAGGGTAATGGCGCCCAGTTGCCTCATATACTATATAGGGTTGAATAAGAAATTATCCAACCTGTTGCACCATAGTTTATTTTTTGATGTAAGTTTTGAGGCGCATGGTAAAGAGATCTATACTACCCCACAATGGCCTGCAGCGCCTTTGTTTTATGTTTGTGCTGCTTCTGTTACGGATGATACAATAGCTCCCGCAGGATGTGAGAATTTATTTTTTCTCATCCCCGTAGCAAGCGGCTTGGAAGGCGATACGGACGAATTAAGAGATAGATATTTTGAACAGGTATTAACACGTTTTGAAAACAAGATAGGGCAATCTGTAAAAGATTCTATAATTTACAAGAATTCCTATTCGGTAAGCAACTTTATAAGTGATTATAACTCCTTTAAAGGTAATGCTTATGGCTTAGCGAACACATTGTTACAAACAGCTATATTAAAGCCGGGGTTGCGGAGTAAAAAAGTTAAGAATTTGTTTTACACTGGCCAATTGACGGTGCCGGGGCCCGGAGTTCCGCCCAGCCTGATCAGCGGCGAAGTAGTGGCAAAAGAAGTGGTGAAGCATTTTGGACAAAAATAGTCATAATCATAAAAAACGTAAGTACCGTACTCTTATTTCTTTGTGTAATGAGTTCTAAGGCAAAAATCAATCAAAAGAAATGATGAACCTTTTTCATGAATTAAGCCAGCAGTGTAGCAAGGCTACCACAGAAAAGTATAGCACTTCTTTCAGTAGCGCTATAAAATTACTGCATAGCGATATGCGTGTGCCCATATACAATATTTATGGCTTTGTGCGTTTTGCGGATGAAATTGTAGATACCTTTCACCAATACAATAAAAAAATATTACTGGAGGAATTTAAAATTGAAACTTACAGGGCCATTGAAAGAGGGATCAGCCTGAACCCCATTTTACATAGTTTCCAGATCACGGTAAATAAATACCAGGTATCTCACGATCTGATTGAATCCTTTTTTAGAAGTATGGAAATGGATCTAAGCAACACTACTTACAACAGCAATGGTTACAAAGAATACATTTATGGAAGCGCTGAAGTAGTGGGCCTAATGTGTCTGTATGTGTTTTGTGAAGGCAATAAGACCATGTATGAAAAATTAAGGCCCGGTGCACAATCGCTGGGTGCGGCATTTCAGAAAGTGAATTTTTTAAGGGATGTAAAAGCAGATTTCGAACAATTGAGCCGCACCTATTTTCCGGAAGTGGATTTTAGTAATTTTACTAATTCCATGAAAAAGCAAATTGAAGACGATGTTGCCAGGGATTTCGCGAATGCATACCAGGCCATCATTCAATTACCTGCTAAGGCGAGGTTTGGCGTTTATGTAGCTTATAAATATTATTTATCATTATTCAGGAAAATAAGAAAGACAAAGTCATGCAATATTTTAGAGCAACGCATCCGCATCCCTAATTACGGAAAGGCCTATATTGTCGCTAAAGCAAGCTTAAGAAGCCAGTTGAATTTATTATAAAGGAAAATATTTATGGATGTTATTTTGGTAGATGAAAAGGACCAGCCGATAGGAACGATGGAAAAAATGGAAGTTCATCAGAAAGCCCTGCTACACAGGGCTTTCAGCGTTTTTATTTTTAATGATAAAGGTGAAATGCTCCTGCAAAAAAGGTCGGATAATAAATACCATAGCGCCGGTTTGTGGACCAATGCTTGCTGTAGCCATCCCCGGCCCGGTACCGATACTTTACAGGCTGCCGGCGAAAGATTGCAGGAAGAAATGGGCTTTAGTACAGATCTGGAAAAGGTATTTGATTTTATTTACAAAACCCCATACGATAATGGTTTAACGGAATATGAATTCGATCATGTGCTGGTTGGCAGGTATTCCGGGGTAATAAGTCCTAATCCCGACGAAGTTGCCGACTTTTGTTTTAAACCGGTCACCGAAATAAAGGATTCATTGAAATCCCATTCTGATAAATATACCGCCTGGTTTAAGATCGCTTTTCCAAAATTGGAAGCATATATCAAAAAACTGGCTAAAAATTCTTAATGAAACCTTAATGGTCTTGTTTTATTATAAAGCGTTTAATTTTTTTTACCACGGATATTCACTAATTTATTTTCTTTGACCAGTTTTTATCCGCGTCAATTTGCGCACCCGGTAGTCATCGATCATGGCAAAAAAAAAATTGCAGGATGATTGGCGGCAATTGCTGTGTAACCGGCGGTTAAAATCATATATAAACCTGTGATAAAAAACATTTCAAAATATCAAATAGCCACTGCAATTGCCATTTTTTTTCATTGTATCGGTTTAGCAGGTCTGCTCTTCTTCGATACCCGTTTCTTTATCCAATCCACACCTTTTAATTTACTGTTATCTTTTTCATTGCTGGTATGGACCCAACGAACGAAGGATATGCCCTTCCTGTTTTTTATCGTGCTGGTTGTTTTAGTTGGCTATTTTTCGGAAGTGGCAGGTGTCAATACCGGTTTATTATTTGGCAATTATAGTTATGGCAGGGTTTTGGGAGTCCAGTGGTTACAGACACCTTTATTAATCGGGATCAACTGGTTTATTATTATTTACTGTTGCGGTATTAGTACGCAAACCCTGCTTTTAAAACTGATCAGGCGGGTAGGTTCCGATAGTAAGGAGCCGCCGCTCTTCCTAAAATCAATGTCGATAATTGTTGATGGCGCTACTTTGGCCGTTGTGTTTGACTGGCTGATGGAACCCGTGGCTGTAAAACTCGGGTTCTGGACCTGGAACGGGGATGGAAACATTCCACTGTACAACTATATTTGCTGGTTTGTGATCAGTATGCTGCTATTAACCATCTTTCATTTTGGCAGGTTCAACAAGGAAAACAAATTCGCAGTAAATTTGTTACTTATTCAGGCCCTGTTTTTTTTGATATTACGAACATTTTTAAAATGAGTTTCAACCTGCCATGCAATATTTAATATTATGAATGTATTGCTTTTTATATTGATTGGTTTGATTACTTTCCTCGTTATGGAAGGTATTACATGGCTCACGCACCGGTTTATAATGCATGGCTTTTTGTGGTACCTGCACGAAGACCATCATAAAAAAGGTCCGGGGTTTTTTGAAAAGAATGATG
>JBDTVX010000026.1:0-24830 GCA_040007015.1 Ferruginibacter sp.
CTTTTGCTACCTACATATCGTCCCTAACGGGACGTAGCGGATGCTCATTCTTTTGCTACCCACATATCGTCCCTAACTGGACGTAGCGGATGCTCACTCTTTTGCTACCTACATATCGTCTCTAACGGGACGTGGCGGATGCTCACTCTTTTGCTACCTACATATCGTCCCTAACGGGTCGTATCTGAAAATCAAAAAAACATTGCATATTAAATAATCACTACTGTATCACTCCCATGGATTTTCTGAAAATAGTTTTGCTGCTGTTTTAAGTGGCAGGCTATCCGTTCTGAAAGGTGCTGCAGGTAAACCACTGCTGTTGTACAGGTCTGTTGTGCCCGGGTTATCGGACCATGCATAACGGACAGATACAGGATTGGCAACTTCCTTACAATGGATAATAACGCGGTTGTTTTTTAAATAAGCTTTTGCCCAATGAAATTTATTATCCTTGCCTGCAATTGCAAAACCGTTTACAGTTCCATTCTTATTTTTGGTTAATAAATTGCCTGTTCCCTTTACATAATGAACAATCATAGAATCGCCCTTTATCTCCATCGATTCATAAGCGGGGCCTTTACTAACAATGTTTTTGTGATATGCAACCTGTAAAGCGGATAGTCCCAATCGCTTACCGACCTCCATTTTATTTTTGGGATGTATATCATTCGCTTCACCAATATCGATTGCTACCGCCATGCCCGTATTCGGTAGTCTTAAAGCAGCAGCCTGCGCATCTCTTAACTCTGCCCATTCGCTCTCCTCCGGTGTTGCAGCTTTCTGCATATAATTTGCCAGCTGTACAAAAAGAAATGGAAGATTGCCCTGGTTAAAATGCGATCTCCAATCATTTATAAACGCAGGAAATAAATCGCGGTACTCAACTGCCCTTGATGCATTGCTTTCGCCCTGGTACCAGATGAAGCCTTTTACTGCAAGGGATGTTATTGGCGCAATACAGCCATTGTATAAAACAGCCGGGGTTGAGAACGGGCTAATGTTTACAACATGCGGCCTGGGAAATGCAGCAGCATCAATTTTATAATCAGGTTTATACAACCAATTACCGAGCAGGATGGGGTTACCCCAGATTGCATTGGAATACATTCCACCTTTACCACCTGCATCAAATACACGAACGACTAATACATTATCTTTTGGCTTTAAAATCTTTGCCGGAACACTGTAATTACGCCAGTTTACATTTCCGAAACCCTCTCCCACTTTTGTACCATTTACCCAAACAATATCATAATCATCAATTTGATTGAGGGCCAGTGAAAACACGTCGTCTTTAAAATTCAACGGAAGGTCAAAGTTCTTTCTAAACCATACCGCGCCATCAAAATCAGCCATTCCTTTATCTTCCCACCATGCGGGTATTTCCATTGTTTTCCAACCGGAAGTATCTGTTGAAGGCAGGTACCATTTTTGATCAATTCCCTGGCCCTTCAGGTAATAATTCTTTTCCCATTCCGGTTTTATTTTTTCAAACGCCGCTGTTACTTCCTTAAAACTTTTTGCCGGTTCCAGGTATGCCTCCTGATACGCACTAAATTGAGGGAACTTTGCCAGCGCTTCCGCACTCATCCATGTTTCAACAGAAGTAGCGCCAAGATTATCGCTTACAAGACCAATGGGAACCTTGATTGAATCGCGCAGAAATTTACCAAAAAAATAAGCAGTGGCAGAAAAGTACCGGATCGATTCTGGTGAAGCATCTTTCCAGGTACCGCCGGCAAGGTCATTTTTAGGAACATAATCCATGTCAACAGAAGCGGTAAATATGCGAAGCTTTGAATCTTTTGCGGCAGCGGTATCTTTGGGCGAGTAACCAATTTGATCCAATGAAAGCTGCATGTTCGACTGTCCACCGCAAATCCACACATCCCCGAATAATATGTTTTTTAATTCAATCGTATTTGTGGCTCCCTTTACAATTATATCAAAAGGTCCGCCTGCAATTTGCGCAGGAAGCTTAACTGACCATTTTTCATCTTTAGCCGCTACTGATTTAAAGGTCTGTCCTTTGAAAATGATTGAGACTTTCTCACCCTTATTACCACTGCCCCAGATAGCAACTACTTTATCTCGTTGCAAAACCATATTGCTTTGAAATATTACCGGTAGTTTTATAGTGGCATTTGCTGCAGTACATATGGCTGTAACCAACAGTAAACCAATTATTTTTTTTCCCAGATCCATTATTCAATTTTTTTAAAATACTCAATGTAATTTCATTTTCTGTTAACCAGGTTAAATGCTATAGTAAGAACAAGGAAGGCAGCGCAACTGTAAATAAAAATGTTGGGAAAAGCAACTGCCGTGCCCATTACATCATTGGGCTGTATTGAAACCATTTCTATGAATGGGTCTTCACTTCTCTCCTTTTCAACAATGATACCTGAAGCTTTTATTAACCCTGAATATCCATTGTTACTATTTATCGCCAGGTCTTTCCGGGATTCAACAGCCCTGAGTCTTGCACAATAAAAATGCATGCGAACAATATAAGTATCATTAAACCAACCATCATTACTCATATTGAGCAGGAATTGAGCGCCTTGCTTTACCATGTTGGCAGCAGCTGCAGGGATGGCGGCTTCATTGCAAATTAACATGCCTGCTTTGCCATAAGGTGTATTGAGCGGTGCCGCATGTTGTTTGTCGCTGGTAGCTGAAAATCCTCCACTGGAAAAGAAAGGCATGATCAGTCCGCCCAGGGGTTTTTCTATCAATGACAATAAAAATTGCTTATCGTAACGGCTCGTTACTTCTCCGCCGGGCAGTATACAATACGCAGAATTGAATACTATATTATCCGTGTATGCTGTGTTGATGCCTAAAATATGTACCACCCGGGCCGGTGCGCTTATAGAAAGAATCTCCTTAACCAGGTCGTCGTCTTTTTTATAAGTCCATGGAATGGCCGACTCCGACCATAGCGCCATATTGGGTTTGGAGGCTACTGCAGCACGGTTCAGATCTAATAATTTTTGTACAAGAAAATTGCCGGTATTGTTATCCCATTTCATCTCAGGGGCAATGTTCCCGGCCAGTATGGCCACTTTGAACGGTTTATAGGTATTTGATTTGTTTTCAAAATTTTTTAACAAAAAAAAGCCGGTTATCATATACAGCGCAATTGCTGTAACGGGTATATAAAGTTTTGCCCATAATCTTTTTGCGATACACCAGGCTAAGAGGTAATTTACAAGGACAACAATGAATGTGAGGATATGGACACCAAAAACCGACGCAGGTTGAATGGTATAATCATTTGAAGCCAGCCCGGTACCCGAATGCATATCGAACCATGGAAATCCTGCGGATACATTCATCAGCAGGGCTTCCCCCACACAGAAAAAAGAAGCCGCCAACACACTATTGAGTAAAATATAGCTTAGCTCATCGTTGTTTTTTTTTATTACTGCAAAACAAAAAAGAACGGCCGCATGGTACAATGAAAGAAAGATAACAGCAATCAAAAAAACACCTAATCCATAAAAGATACTGTAACCCGTAAACCGCTCTGCGCCGGGTATCATCCAAAAAAAAGTAGCAGCTGAAAACACAAGGCCAAATACAATGCCCTTTTTAAATACGGTTTTAAGCGATGCATTATTAATTGAAATAAACAACGGGATATAACAAATCCAACTGGCAAAAAAATTGACCTGGCAAACGGCAATAAAGGTAAGCAGGCCCGAAATGAATGGACCTATCCAAATACTTTTTGTAATCTTTTGCATATACTTCTGCGTGATGAGCCGGTATTACTTAAATAAAGGGAAAGTACATCATTGAGGATATATCTTTCCCTTTAAATAAAAAATAAAATTATTATTGTACAACTACTTTAATACTTTCTGAAATCCCTTCTCCCTGTAATTTTAAGATATATACTCCTGCGGCCGGCTGTTGTTTAAGGTTCAATTTATTGACGGTATTTGCCTGCAAATTTTTAAATATTTCCTTGTTGATGACCTTGCCATTTCCATCGCTGAATATAGCCGACACATTGGTTGCGTCGATATCTAGTTTAAAATTAACCGCACCTTTCACAGGATTTGGCAAAACAGAAATGATGGCGACCGAATGTGCATCAAATTTTAAGGATTTAGTTGCGGATAATACATAACGGCCATCAAGATCATACTGTTTCAACCGGTAGTAATTGATCCCGTTGACTGGCTTTAAATCGTAACTATCGTAGGTATGCGCCGCGTTGGAAGTTCCATTTCCTTTTACGGTAGCAATAGTGCTCCACGTTCTGCCGTCATTGCTTCTTTCCGCTTCAAAACGGTCATTATTTTGTTCGGATGAGGTGGACCAATACAGCCCGACTTTTTTACCCTCTTTTTTAACACTAAAGCCAGACAGTTGAACCGGTAGCGTTGCTGCCGTGGTTAAAGAGGGCAATGGCCTGCCGGTTACATAATTGGCAGCATCTACCCTGAAATAATAAGTGGTGGAAGGCTGCAGATTTAATGTAGGCTTTATAACATATTCATATTCCGTGCCCCCATTATCACCCACCGTGGAACTAGGTAATTTTTCGGACGAAACGATCACTTTACCCGCCTGGAAAGTAGTATAGTGAGGAGCAGATAATTGTTGCGTTGTTGGCGCCAGGTTAACAACATTGGGACTTGAACCAGCAAGAATAAAAGGATCATCAGCATCTGCGGCGAGCTTAATAGTATCCCAATGAGCGCCGGGAGCGTCACTTGAATCTTCAAAAAGCGCATCTGTAAGCGTACCCCCCGGGGTTAACGGATCATTGTATAGCTCTATCCTTAACCTGAGCAGGTCTGCGGTGCTCGAGATCACCGGTACTACGTTTTGAGCGGCGATCCAGGTGGCCGTAGTTTGTGAACCATCGTCTTTGCGCCAGCGCCAACTTCCCTGGGTAGTGAACTCGGCAAAAATACTATTGAAACTTGCCAGTAAAATCGCTAATAATAAAAGTTTTTTCATGATTGTAAAGTTTGATGGTTATGGAATTGTTTAGATGAATAAAAAAAAATTTGACCTTAACCCAGGCAGTTTTCTCAAAACAATATCGATAAAAATGTTCATTGCATTATTTATATTTTACAGTTATAAACCTGGGCCTTAAATGATATGGATGTTTTACAATATCGTGCTCAAAATTGAATGAATTTACATTATAGCTGATCAATAATTCTCCGGGCCTGGATAAGTGCGGGTGGGCCTTTGCATTGTAAGTATAAAAATCAAGGCCCTCATAAATTTCCGGTTCCTGCCACACTTTTTTTAAGGGTTGAAACGGTCCCCAGGGTGTTTTACCAACCTGTATCACAACATCCGGAGAGTTACCATATAACTGGTAGACTGCAATTACCCGCCCGTCATCCATATAGCTTACACTCATTTCATTCGATATCTTTTCAGTTAATGCAACAGCGGTATTAATATCCGTGTTCCATGTGTGGCCATCCCAAAATGTCCATTGATCAAATTTTTCAAAAGAAGCGGCCTTTACCCTGGATACCAGCAATTCTTTATTAACTCCCCTAACCCCATACACATAAATATAACCATCCGGTTTTGGGGCCCCGGATCCAATGGTATTTGACATTACACTTATTCCAAACACAACCTTGCCTTTTCCCTTGCTGTCTTTAAGAAAGAAAGGGGTATCAAACTGTTTCTGATCTGGGTAAGGCGGCTTGCTTCCTTTTGGTATTGCAATTAATGAAAGACCAACGTCATCAAAAGGAAAAATACCATTCTCCGGGACATTTTTAATTCTATAAGCAAAAATATAAATGGTGCTATCCTTTGCATGATTGAAAAATCCGTCACCCAGCCAGTAATATTCCCCTGGTTGTGCATTGGGCGTATGGGGTTCAAACATTGACAACGGATGACCTGCACTGTCTCTCCTCCAATTGTACTCGATATTACCGGGATCTGCCTTGTCACCTTTCATATAGGCAACGGAATTATGGGCCATTTCCCAACCTGCCTGTAACGTATCCGCTTTAACGGTTCCAATAATACAATCGCTAAACCAAAATAGTGTATTTGTTTCGCTTGCTTTTCCGGGAGTTTCCACCCCATTCTCTGGCACTGCAAAAATGCCATCAGCGCCTATCCAGCCGGTGTCGTGCTTTAACATATTTGCCCATTCAGGAGCGGCAGTAGTAACAATCATACTGGTTGTATCCTGATAATAATTTTTCTTCCCTTCCCCTGTTGCCGTTGTTCCCTGGGTTAAGCCGGTACATCCATCACCTGTCATTATAACGGGAAGACAAATTAGTGCGGGAAAAAAGGATCTTATTTTCATTCAAATTTGTTTATTTAAATTCAACACCTATAAAATTTTTACCCTGATGAACCTTGGCCTGTATAAATTGGGATTCACTTTTATGTCATTGTGAAAATCAAAAGAATTGACATTATAACTTACCAGTAATTCACCTGGTTTCGACAATGCGGGATGTGCCTTGGCATTGTAAGGAAAAATATTTTTGCCATCTAAATCGCCTTTACAATCATACACATGAATGATGGGGCCAAAAGGCCCAACAGGACTGCTGCCAAGCCGCATCGCTATTATTGAACTAATACCATCCACTTGGAAAAAAAGCGCATAACGTCCATCAGGGAGCTGGCTTACACTTAATTCATTGGAGACACGATTGGTTATATTGGTGGCTTTGCTCATCTCCGCCACCCAACCATTACCATCCCAAAATTTCCATTCAGTAAGTTTTTCAAAATCTTTCGGGAGCACCCTGGCTGCGACCAGGTTTTTATCTTTTCCTCTTACGCCATACACATACACATAACCATCCGGGTCAGTAACGCCGGCTTTGGCAGTATTTACAAAAATGCCGCTGCCCAAAGAAACGGCGTTGGTATCATTGCCTCCAACAAAAAACGGGACATCCATTTGCCTTTGATCTTTATAAGGTGGCTCGCTACCTTTGGGGATAATGATGAATGTGTTACCCACCTGCTCAAAATCGAAACCACTTGTTACTTTTATATTTCTAACGCGATATCCAAAAATATAAGTGTTGTCATTTAAATCAGGGTTCACAAAACCATCACCCAGCCAATAATAATCCCCGGGTTTGGTATCTGGCGTTTTTGGGATGAAAACCGATTCAGGCCCGCCGGTTGATTTTTTATCCCAATTGAATTTTATGTTTTCTTCCTTCGGCTCTGCGCCTTTCAGGATGGCCACAGAATTATGTATCATTACAAAACCCGGCTTAAGCTTTCCATTTTCGATTTCACCGATCATCGTATCACTAAACAATATTGTTGATGTATCCTCTGATGCTTTATCTATTCCGTTTCGCGGTATTACAAAAATTCCGTCTCCGCCAAACCATCCGGAGCTACGCTTAAAAATGTTCGTCCATTCAGGGGCTTCTTCAACAGAAAATTTGAAATTGTTCAGATCCATCTTTGCCGTTCCGTTGTTAACCGCTGTATCGGCCGTTTTACGCGGTGAGCACGAACCTATCGCAAGAAATGTAATAAAAACAAACCCTTTGATTAATTTAAAATCCATTTTCATCAAAAATTATATTTATAAAGTATTGAAGAATTGTAACCGCTTTTTAAACGAAATGTTCGTGTCATTCCATGTGATCGGTATTAGTATTCACCACTGCAAAAATTGTTATCAACATCCTATGCATCAACAATCATTTTTATTCAAATTTTATTTTTATAAACCTTGGATGATATAAATTTGGATCAGATTGTAAGTCATTGAAAAAGTTGAATGAATTAACATTGAAGCTGATGAGCAACTCACCTGGTTTAGATAAATTCGGGTGAGCTTTTGCATTGTAAACAAAATAATCTTTACCAGTCAAAGCTTCTTTACAATCCCATATTGCTATTACCGGGCCAAATGGCCCATTGGGCGTTTTTGCGATGCGCAGACCAACAGAACCCCAAACATCTGTTTGGAAAATCAATGCATAACGGCCATCCGGCAGCGGCGAAAGGCTTAATTCATCGGAAACCCTTTCTGTTACTACAGACGCATATTTAATGTTATTGATATCAAGGGTCCAGCCCGTGCCGTCCCAGAAATGCCATTTTGAAAAATCTTTAAAATCTGTTGACTGTACCCTGCCAATCATCAATCCTTTGTTCAATATTCCGGGGATGCCTTTCACCCCATATACATACACATATCCATCAGGATGAGGCGCACCGGCTTTAGCAGTATTTACAAAAATACCTGCTCCAAATGCATACCCGTTATCTAACCTGTCGCCCTCAACAAATAACGGCGCGTCCATTTGTTGGGCATTATCAAAAGGAGGGGTACTTCCTGCAGGAATGGTGATGATTGAGCTGCCGCCTACCGCAAAGCCATAGCCGGTGTTGACGGTTCTGATTTTATAACTTAAAATAGTTGTCTCATTTTGCAATTCCTGGTTTATAAAACCATCGCCCAGCCAAAAATAATCGCCTTTCACAGAAAGCGGTGTATTTGGTACAAACACAGATGCCGGTTTATTATTCGCATCTTTTTTCCAGTAAAAATTAATCTTACCGGGCAATGGGTCATTGCCTTCAATAACAGCTACGGAATTGTTGATAAAAGACCAGCCCGGAGACAGCACACCATTTTGTATTTCGCCAACCTGGGTATCACTGAAAAGCAACAATGTTTTATCATTCTTTCCCGCCCCAATAGAATCAACGCCACTTAACGGTATTGAAAATATACCATCTCCGCCAAACCAGCCGGACGTGCGGGTTAATAATTTTGTCCAGCCGGCTTCTGCTTCTACCGTAAATTTTAAAGTGGTAAGATCTGTTGGCGTTGTATCTGTAATAACCGGTGGTATAATTGGATCTACAAACGTCCCTTCTTTTTTGCATGATACGCCGATGGCCATCCACACAGCAGCTAAACAATATAAAAAAAATGCAGAACGTTTCATCTCAAACTTTTTTTAAAAACAGGCAAGATAATCTGACCGGTGAATATTAATAATATTTACCTCGGACTTGCTTCATAAGTAAACACAAATACCTCGTGATCTGTTAAACCAAAGGCGCTTAGGTCATAAGCGATATCCATTACCAGTTTATCTTTTGTGAGCGTGGTAACATTGTATAAATCATTTGTAATTGCCAGGGTGAATACATTATGATAGGTAATTGTCAATTTGGTTTCGTCAGGAGTGAGCGTCCATTTTTCATAAATATTGAAGCCATCAAATGTGCAGCCGGAATTTCCATAATTTATCGACATCGTACTATCCCTGTTGAACAGGTAGGAATCATCTTTTTCACAGTCCTTAATGTTTTCTTCAGGAGGATTTTTTTTCCAGACCTTCGACTTCAGGGTCCACCGGTAAGTGAATAGCAACTGGGCACCGGACACAGTAGTATTTAAAGTGAAATCTTTCTCGGCTGCTAATCCCTTACTGTCTTCCACCCTGAAGTTAAAGCCTACCAGTTTATCCACTTCATCGGGACTTAAAATGTATTTAAAGATATATTCGAAGTTGTTGCCTGTAGCGGCAATTTTCATTGTTCCGTTTGTACCAAAGCTGCTGTCGGTTTTCAGGTTTACGCCCTTGCTGATTAACAATGCGGATATACCGTTTGGCGCCGTAATGTTTACAGTAAATGAAAGCGCCTGCCCGGATTTACCGGTAAACTTATCTAAAGAAAGGGTGATCTTTGGCTGATTGGGATCTGCCTTATCCTCTTTCTTACACGAAGAAAAAAACACGGTTGCTATAAGCGCAACAAAGGCTACTACATGGCTGGCTCTTCTCATTTTAAAATTATTATAGTTTAGCATTATATTGTTTTTTCTGTTACCGGGATCGTTGTCTTTTCCGCAGATTTTTTATGCCATGTTTTTTCAATTTCCTCCAGTGTTTTTCCTTTGGTTTCCGGTACCACCTTCCATACAAAAAGAAACGCAATTACTGACATTGTCATAAATATCCAGAAGGTATAAGCGCTTCCAATTGATTGAAGCAGGATCGGGAAGAATTGCGAAACAAAATAAACCGCTGTCCACAGAAAAAATAAACAGATAGACATTGCCCTGCCTCGCACCCTGTTAGGAAATATTTCAGCAATTACCACAAAGGTGAGCGGTCCTAATGACAAAGCGAAACAAGCGATGTAAGCTAAAATTGCAACAAGAACAAGATAGCCTTTTACAGCGTCCATATAAAATGCGCCTCCAATGATGGCCAGGCAGATCGCCATACCGGCAGAACCCGCCATCAAAAGGACTTTTCTACCCGCTTTATCCGCATATTTGATCGCCACTACTGTAAAAAGCACATTTATAACACCCACTAATACTGTTTGCAATAATGCCGAACCGGAACCATCACCGGTGGATTTAAAGATCTCCGGCGCGTAATACATGATGGCATTGATACCTGTAACCTGTGAGAATATGGAGAGAATGATTCCAATAACCAGGGCGGTTCTGAGACCGGGTTTGAACAACTCGGCAAAAGAGCTTGTTTCCGTTTTAATTGCAAGCTCAATTTCCTTCAATTCTGCCTTTGCTTTTATAGAACCATTTATTTTTGTAAGCACCCTTTCAGCTTCATCTTCCCTTCCGGCCTGGGCCAGCCACCTGGGGCTTTCGGGAACGAATAATAAAAGGATAAAGAAAACGAAAGAAGGGAATATTCCTGAGCCAAACATCCATCTCCACCCGGTATTTATATTCCAAGCTTCATCGTACAGCCCGGCAATACCCGCATTTACAAAATAAATTAGCAGGATGCCCGACACAATGCCGAACTGATTAATTGAAACCAGGCGGCCCCGTATCGCTGCAGGGGCACACTCAGTAATATACATGGGTGAGATCATGGATGCGATACCAATGCCCAATCCGCCGATGATCCTAAAGACTACGAACAAACTAAGATCCTGCGGAACTGCAGTACCTGCGGATGAAATAGCAAAGAGGATTGCTGAAAGAATTAAAATTTTCTTCCGGCCAAATTTATCACTTAAATAACCTGAAAACATTGCACCGGTAATACAGCCAATCAGCGCACAGGAAGCTATCCAGCCCATCATGGCTGCTGAAAGTTCAAATCTTTTTTGGATGAACCCTATGGCGCCGGCTACAACAGCGGTATCATAGCCAAACAATAACCCTCCCACTGCTGCTACGATTGTTATTTTATAGATGTAACTTTTATTCCCTTGCTTTTCCACCTGCTTAATTTAATTGGTAATCAAAAAGATTTTGTGTTCTTACGGATGCTTTTATAGTTGCGCATTGCTTACCGATACTTTCGCCATGCGGCCTTACAGTGTACTCACCCACAATAGCAGGCACAATAAAGGTTTCAGCATAATGAATGATATAAGGCTCAAATGCACCGGCCGGACTTTCAACGATCGCTTCAACTCCTTCAATCAGGTTAAGCACATTTACAACCCCATTTGTATTGTGGGTAACTTTACCGGTAAACCAGTGCCGTCTTGTTTCTATAAAAGAATTTTTATGGAGGCCTGTCCGCTCTTCCCTCCATCCGTCTCCGCTTGCAATCTCTACTACCTGGTTTATGATATTATCTTTTGTCCACTGAGTGGTTCTGTCCCACTGAATTACATTCATGCCGTGTTCCAGTGAAATCGGCCTGGGCTTGCCATCAAGACCCATACGCCCCCAATCCCAGAGCTTAAAAGTGAATATGTAAGGGGTGGCGCTTATTTCAAGCACTACGCTATTGGCTCCGGAACAGTGGATGGTGCCTGCAGGAATAAGCACGTGGTCGTGTTTTTTAACCGGCCATTTTTGAACAAATTGCCCGGCGTCAAAATCATCTCCTCCTTCCTGGGCCGACTGAAGATGCTCCAACATCTTTTGAGGATTTACCTTTTCTTTTAGCCCCAAATAAACAAATGCATCATCCTTCGCCTCCAAAAAATAATAACTCTCATCCTGGGTATATCCCATTCCAAATTTCTCCCGGATGTATTCAAGTAACGGGTGAACCTGCAGGCTAAGATTGCCACCTTCCATTGTATCCAGGAAATCAAACCGGATGGGAAATTCATCCCCAAAAGCCTCGAAAACTTTTTCGCCTAAAATCTCTTTGGGGTGCGTAAAGACAAGATTGATAGCGGGTATTTCAAATGCACAGTCATTAAAGCGAAAAACCAAACTGTTTTCTTCAGGAACACAATCAAAGCCCCACGCAAAATTTTCCTTGCTTTTATCCAGGTCGAAATGTTCTTTCAGCCATTGTCCGCCCCAGGGCCCGGGATCAAAAAAGGGAACTACTCTAAACGGCCTTTTTGTCGTTTGCAGCAAAGCTTCTTTTATTGCTTCACCGGTTACCATTTTTGGTTCACCCGGTATGGTGGTGTCAAGGAAATAATCGCATAAAGACATAATATCTTTTTTATGACGGTCACATACTCTCCAATCAACAAAAAAGGATCGCTTGTATTGATAAGAAAATTCTTCTTGGTTATTTTCCACCCCAAGGTTGCCAATCCTGTTACTGCGGAATCTTAGTTGTATTTCCCATCTTGGCATATCGGCATAAATAAGCAGGGTTGGTTTGGTAGCAATAAGGGAGGCTCCTGGTCCGGCAACTATCAGCACTCCATTTTCAACGGATGAAATTTCATCCTGTAACGCCGCGATCTTTTGTTTATCAAAAAAATCTTTAATGGACAGAGAGGTAATAAATCCAAAAACAGGATCATCCGTTACAAATGGGTAAACCATTGTATTGATTTGCTCCTGCGAAAGAAGGGCAAATTTTGAATGCAATACTTTTGTAACCGCAGGCAGTTCTTTTAAGTTGTTGATTATTTCATCGGCAAATACTCCATGATAACAATCGATGACGATTATTGTCTTTTCTTTATTTACCAGGTTTATTTTGGATGATATCAATTTCCTGATACTGTTCCAGCCAGAGGTACAATGATGTCCTTCAATTTTTATTTCCGGAAATTTGTCAAAGTTTGGTTTTTTCAAAACGGGTGGTTTTAGATCGTGTGATTATTTTCTTTTTCTTCTTAAAACGAAATCCTTTCTTTTAAATTAATATCCTGTGTTTTGTGTTAGATTTTCATTCAGGTCCCTTTCACGCTGTGGTATAGGAAACACAATATGTTTATCCTGGGGTACAACGCCTGGCTTAGCTAATGGCACCAATGTTGCCAGGGTATTTGTACGTGCCAGGTCGAACCATCTTTGCCCTTCGGCAACAAATTCCATTCTTCTTTCCTGTAATATTGCGGCCCTGAACTGGTCCTTTGTTAAACCAACGTAATCAGGAAGTACATTCAGATAAACTGTTCCATTAAAGCGCGCCCTTTTTCTTACCATATTAATGTATTGATGGGCTGCCGCGGTATTTCCTAATTCGCTGGATGCTTCCGCACAAATGAGCAAAACATCTGCATACCTTATTACGGGGAAATCATTAAATGACCCGTTTGCCTTGGGCTCCGCTATCCTGTCGTAATATTTTTGAATGTAGGGCCTTATCTGTGTTGTGGTACCGTTCTTGTTATGCACTTCCGTTACAAACGTCACCGCTCTTCGCCGGTCATCTGCGTCATATGAATTATATAATTGCAAGGTCGGTATCTGCCAGCCCTGGGGATTTTCAACACCTTCTTCTGTTAGCTCCCTCGGTAAAAGGCGAACATTAAATTGCCCTACTTCCCAAAAAGAAATA
The DNA here is from genome assembly GCA_040007015.1 of Ferruginibacter sp. Classification (GTDB taxonomy): domain Bacteria; phylum Bacteroidota; class Bacteroidia; order Chitinophagales; family Chitinophagaceae; genus Ferruginibacter. Next base: position 13,716 of record JBDTVX010000026.1, read on the forward strand.
GCGCCGCCGCCATCCCCGAATTCTACGGAGAAAACAGCTTCTTTACCATTTCTGCTGGATAATTTAAACACATCTGCGAAATCATCCCATAATTGATATTGGTTGGAATTAATAACCTCCAGGGCTTTGGCAGCAGCTTTATCATATTCTTTTCTTGTCAGGTAAACCTTTGCCAGGACGGATTTGGCGGCACCCGCGGTAGCCCTTCCTTTTCCATTGCCTGCAGGGTAGCTGGCCGGTAAGGCTTCAGCAGCCATAAGGTCACTGATGACAAGGTCGTATATATCACTTGCAGGGGCACGGGCGGGTTTCAAATCCTCCACCTCTTTGGTAAGCAAAGGAACGTCTCCAAACATCCTCACCAAATCAAAGTACATCAGCCCTCTTAGAAATTTCGCTTCATTTATCAGCCTTGTTCTTAATGTTGCATCCATGGTTATGCCAGGGATCCGTTCAATGGCAATATTTGCAATAGTGATTGTTTTGTAATGCATCTGCCAGGTTTCCAGCAATGAATTATTTTGAGCGCTTTGGGTAAAAGTAGCAAGCTGGTCCAGGTCGGGTGCGCCCAGCTGGTTGTTCAGCATCTCGTCAGACGACAGTCCGGCAATAACCCAAAAAGTACTGTGATACACACCTGCAGTTGATCCGGTGCTCGTGGAATTAAGGTAACCATAAATGGCATTTACTGCAGCTATTGCATCGTCTGCTGTTTTATAATAGTTAGCAACTGAAACAAGGTTTTTGGGATCCTCCTCTAAAAACTTTTTACAGGATGGCAGCATGAAAACAGCTAAAAGAAAAACCGTTGCAGTTTTTAGATATTTTGAATGAAAAATCATAGTTGTAGTTTTAATAAGATTAGAAACCGATGTTGATGCCGAGGATATATGTTTTAGCCATTGGATAACCCCCAAGATCATAGCCAACAACAAAGCTGTTTTGTCCGTTAGTATTGGCTTCAGGATCATAACCAGTGTATTTTGTTTTGGTCCATAAGTTTGTTGCACTTGCGTAGATCTTTATATTATTCAGTTTGATAGTTTTCATTAAACTTTTCGGTAGGTTATATCCTAATGTAACATTCCTCAACCTGATATAAGAAGCATCTTCCACAACAGCAGAAGAGAATATTCCCTGGTCGAGACTGCCAGCGGATAACGCTCTCGGGTATATGCTGCTGTGATTGGCGGGTGTCCACCTGTTCAGGCCACCTTCTTTCAGCACGTTGTTTTGGCCGTTAAAATTTAACAGGTCGAATGAATTAAGATTGGCCATTTCATTTCCCTGTGAACCCTGGAAGAAGAAGCTGAGGTCAATATTTTTAAATGATACCGTGTTATTTAGTCCCCATGTAAAATCAGGCTGGGCGCTGCCAATGATGGTTCTGTCTTTTTCATCTATAACATTGTCTGCATTTAGATCGCGGTATTTTCTGTCTCCGGCCCTTGCCCTTGACGCCGGGTTAGACGAAGTGGCTTCCTGTCCCTTCATAACGGCGCCCTTAGCGGCTTCCTCATCCGACTGGAAGATACCATCGAAAATATATCCGTAGAAAGTTCCTACGGGTTGCCCTACGCGCAATAAACTTCCGGAGAATAAAATATCAGTATTGTTGTTGGCAAGGTTTGTTACCTGGTTCCTGTTGATGGAAAGGTTTAAAGAAGTGCTCCATCTTAAAACGCCGGTAGTATTTACCGAACGGATATCAAAGTCGAAACCTTTATTTAAAATATTACCTATATTCAACAGTGTTGAACTAAAGCCTGATGTAAAAGGGATTGGTGAAGAAAGCAACAGGTCGTAGGTTTTCTTTTGGTAATAGTCAGCTGTTATGGACAGGCGACTTTTAAGAAAAGATGCGTCCATGCCAATATCCAGTTGTCTTGTACTCTCCCATTTCAAATCTTTATTTACATAGGTCAGGGGTTCCCTGCCGGTATAAATTTCTGTACCGTTGAAAACGCCTTCGCTATATGGACCCACCAACGCAAGCGACTGGTAGGGTGCAATATTTTGATTACCTATGACCCCGTAGCTTGCCCTGAATTTCAAATCGGAAATAGATTTTACTTCCTGCATAAATTGCTCATCAGATACTCTCCAGGCAAATGCTCCTGAAGGGAAAAACCCATATTTTTTCCCGTCTGCAAATTTTGATGAACCATCCACACGGCCGGTTAAAGTAAACAGGTACCTGTTTTTAAAAGTATAATTCACTCTTCCCAGGTAAGAAAGCAGGCTCCACTGCGATTCATTATTACTTGACTTTTGAGGGTTCAAACCTGCAGCGATATTGTGGTAACCGGTTCGGTCATCCGGAAAGTCGAAAGCATATGCAAACATACTTTCATTGTTAAACTGCTGTATGGTATAACCGGCAAGGATATTCAGTGCGTGGTCTTTTTTGATAGTAGTATTATAGGTCAGTGTATTTTCATTTAGCCAGGTTAGTCCTTGTATATCACCGATTGATGCTTCCCCCTTGCTGGCTTCTGTTCTCTTTAAAAAATTGGGGCCGAAAGCATTTTCGCGGGATGTAAACTGATCAATGCCAAAACTTGTTTTAAACTCAAGGCCGTCTATTATTTTATATTTTGCATACACATTGCCTATCACACGGGCGATGGTACTGTAAGAGTTATATTCCCTGGCTTCGGCTACCGGGTTTCCCAATGTTTTGCCCCTGTCATTTTCATAGGTATAGCCGCCTTTTACGGTGGAATCATACACCGGTAAAATAGGATTGAATAAAAGAGCTGAAGTAGTAACCCCGGGAACGATCTGGCCGGCATTCGTTAATACGCCTTTGGAAGAAATCCTGGAGAATGTCAGGCTGGTACCAACTGTAATTCTTTTAGTTACCTCGCGATCGAGGTTTGTTCTAAAAGAGTATCGTTTAAAATCTGAATTGAGTATTATTCCTTTCTGGTTAAAATATCCACCTGAAATAGCATACTTTGTTTTATCATCCCCACCGGAAAAAGATAGCTGGTAATTGGCCATAGGAGCGGATCTTAGCAGATCATCCTGCCAGTCTGTTCCCTTGCCCAGGTTTTTTGGATTCACATACACCGGGGTGGCGTTTGCATTTAGCTTGGCATCATTTACGAGGTTGGCAAATTGATCCGCATTCAATACCTCCACTTTGTGAGATATTTCCTGTACTCCCTGGTACATTTCAAAGTTGAAAGTTCCAACACCCGCACGCCCCCTTTTTGTGGTGATCAATACAACACCGTTAGCACCCCTGGAACCATAAATTGCCGTTGCAGAAGCATCTTTTAATATTTCAATTGATTCAATATCGCTGGGGTTGATAGAAGATAAGGCGCTAATCCGCGGACCGCGGGTAACCCCGGTGCTGATGTCTGCGCCATCGCTGCTTACCAGCATTCCGTCTATTACGTATAATGGCTCATTGCCTGCATTGATAGAACTTGTGCCTCTGATCCTGATGGAGGTTTCCGCACCTGGCTTACCAGACAATTGCGTAACCTGCACACCTGCCGCACGGCCCTGCAGAGCCTGGTCAAAAGTGGTTACCTGTGTTCTTTTTAAATCATCCGCTTTTATAGATGCCACTGCACCGGTGAGGTCGCTCTTTTTTGTGGAGCCATAACCTATCATAACCACTTCATTTAAATCTGTACTTTTTTGTGAAAGTGATACATTGATAGTTTTCTGGTTACTACCTACTGCCACTTCCATTTGCAGGTAGCTTACATAGGTAAATACCAGCACACCACCCTGGTCAGGCATAGTGATGGCAAAGTTTCCATTGGCATCGGTTATTGCTCCGATGGCGGTTCCTTTAACCACTACATTCACATTAGCCAGGGGGGAACCATTATCAGCGGTTACTTTGCCTGTTACCTGCCTGTCGGCAAAGATTGCATGATTAGAAAATCCGGGAGGGGCTGCCTTACAATAGTACGGTAATAAATGAATAGCTGATACAGCTAACACAGCAATCAATAGTTGGTATTGTTTCATATAATTTTATTAAAAATTAATCTTAATTTATATATGTTCATATGTTCATACATAAAGTAAAACAGCAGCAATTTTTGTTTTATTCTTTTTAAAACCGATCATTTATCCTCGCTCAATATCTATCGTATAGGTAAAACTATCTGCGCGATAATAACCCAGGTTGTATTCAATGGGCCTGTCGCCAGGGTCGCAAACTATTCGTTTTCTAAATAAAACGGGGTCTCCTTCATTTATGTGCAACTTTTTTGAAAGCTCATGATCGGCCAGTATAGCGCTTATCCCTTCCTTTGATACAGCAGCCACCGTATGGTGATCCATCTCCAGCATTTCGTAAAGCGGTTTTGAGAAATCTTCTTCGCCGGTTAATGCTATCCTTGGATGAAAATACGAAATAAAATATACGATGGGCCCCGATTGCAGTCCCCTGATACGCTCCAGTTTTAGTACCTTGGTTTTATAAGCAATGCCAAAAAGCTCTGAGATTCGTTTATCCGCAACAGACCAGCTGATCTTTAAATTATAGGTTTTAAATGCAACACCTTTTTCGTCCATCTCATGGGTAAAACTGACCCATTTGTTCAGCTTGGTAGTTATATTATTCTTCGCAACCTTTGTTCCAACACCTTTCTTACGCACCAGCAGGCTTTCGTATACCAGTTTATTGGTGGCCTGCCTTACCGTATTTCTAGATATCCCCAGGCGCTTGGCGATGTCTACTTCCTTGGGAAGCATTTTTCCGTTTTGGTATTCGGGATTCTCAATTAATTTTCTCAGCAAATCCTCTACCTGAGAATGAAGGGGAATTATACTTTCATGATCTATTCGCAGTGTCTTCATTCAGGAACTTTTCAATTTAAAACATGTTCAGACATATATACATATTAAAGTTAGATAGATTTTTAAATAAAACAAATTTTATTTAAAAAATCCTGATTAGGTTTAATAAAAATATATACATTCAATGATTGTTTGTTAACTAAATGATTATTTTAAAACACGCCAAATGAATAAGCTATTTTTATCTGCGACCTGCCTGGCATTGATAAATTTACCAGCGTTTGCCCAACAAAACCCTGCGGCAAAAAAAGACACCAGTGCTTTTAATTATACAGTTGAGGCAGCTCCGGAATGGACAAAACTTTTTTACCGCAACTCAGGCTGGTTTGGCGCTGACGGGCTTTTTTCGATACCGCTCAGTGGTGTTGATAAAAATAATAACGAAGGGAACGACTCTACATTGCTATTGTTTGGGGATACCTATATTGGCGAAGTAAAAGATGATAAGCCCCTGCCGGGAAACGTGATGGTCAATAATACGATCGCCTATATTAAAGGAAACGAGCCGGATGCTTCCAAACTTCATTTTCATTATAAGCAGGCTAAAGATGGAACGCCGGAAACATTTTTTGTGCCGCAAACATCTACTGCAGTCAAGCCGCAATTATTTTGGCTGGGAGATGGATTTATTAATAAGGAAAGAAATAATACGTTGTACGTATTCGGTTATAAAGTTGAAAGGACAGGTGCCGGCGTTTTTGATTTTATAGAACCTGGTGTTTCGATCATTGCTGTAAAAGATGCCGGCAAACCTCCTTTTACAAATCAGCGGGAGATAGCAACTTCATTGCACATTAAAAATGATGGTATTGGGGAAGGCAATATGGGCGCTGGTATTTTGGTAAATACAAAATGGGCAGGCGCTCCTGCACCTGATGGCTATGTATATGTGTACGGTTGTATCGGCAAAGATAAAAGCCTGGTAGTGGCAAGGGTTAAGCCCGCTGATTTTGAAGATGAAAAAAAATGGAGGTTTTACAATGGCAGCACCTGGAGCGAAAATATAAATGATATAAGTCCCGTAACAAATGGCGCCTCAAACGAATTAAGTATGACCACATTGCCCGATGGCCGTTTTTTGTTGATATTCCAGGTAATGGGTTTGTCAGACAAAGTGGGCATGAGGATCGCAACAACACCGGTGGGGCCATTTTCAACAATAAAAGAAATTTATACAACGCCGGAATGGAAGGAAGGCATCTGGACATACAATGCAAAAGCGCATCCTAATTTATCTAAACCCGGGGAGTTGCTGATTAGCTACAATACGATCACTGCCGACTTCTGGAATGACATTCAGAAAAACGCACACATTTACAGGCCGCGGTTTATAAAGCTGAAGTATAAGTTGTAACGCCATCTTCTGCAAAAGCCATTAAATTCTTTGCAGATAAGCGTAGAGTTGGTTAATATTTGTTGAATCTTTGCAGTTTACTATTTGGTTAAGTCAATAAGCTTAGCTAACCATTGTATTGTAATCTGGTGAACTAATTTTGCTTCCTGTTTAAAACCTGTAACCGGTTTCTTGCAGGCACTACCTATGACAAGCCAACCCAAGCCCCTTAGTATTTACATTAACCCTACTCACATGCCAACGGCCAAGGTTAGCCGTAAATATCTGGTCAAAGTTTTCACCACCAAATGCAATATTGGTGGGGTTTGAAAGCGTGTGTGCTTCCCAGTCATTAATCAATAATGTTACTTCCTGTTTCCTGTTCACTTTAAAAATACTGTTGGGTGCATAACAACTAACATACAGGTTGCCATCCGCATCGAAAGCTATACCGTCGGGGCATGTTTGAGGCAGCATGCAAACCACTTCCCGTTTACCTGCCGAGCCATCTTTATTGATTGCAATGCGCTCTACCCCGGGTAGCCAGGTACACACCACATACAGCCAATCTTCATTTGCAGAAAGTGCCAGGCCGTTGGCAAAATTAAAAGGGCCTTTATGCCATACATGACCATTATCGCCGGGATCAAAACAAAATATTTTTCCCGTTACCTGTCTGAAAGCGCCGCTATCGCTTACAAATAGTCTTCCATTTTTTGTAAACGCAGCATAGTTCGGAATGTTAAAATTTTCACCATCAGCTCCTGTCGCAAATTTTTTTAATTCATTACTTTTGATATCAAGCTTCCACACACATTTATTTTTATTATCGCATACTGCTAGCCAGGCTGCGTCCGGGGAAAAAGCAATTCCTAAAATAAAACCCTTCGTGTTGTTGATCTCTTCAATATTTTTACCGTTTGCGGATATCCGGTAAATTTGCCCTCCCTCCCCTCCTGCCCATACCGAACCATCCGGATGAACGGCAACACATTCAGGGTGATCAAGCCCATCTGCAAAAATAGAAACATCTTCAATTGTTAGTGCCATTTTATTGAATTATGATTGAGTACTTACCGCTTACTGCCTTGTATGGTGATACCTAACCCTCCGTCTATCCTGATAGCTTGCCCGGTTATAAAAGAAGCTTTATCATCACATAAATATAAAACGAGTTCAGCTACCTCATCGGGTGTGCCGATTCGTTTGGCAAGATGCATATCAATACATTCCTGCATCACTTCAGCAGGATCAGGCGATAAAGCAAAAGACTCCCGTAACATGGGCGTATCGATTGTTCCGGGGCAAACAGCCAGGCATCGTATATAAGGCGAATAATCAACGGCTATACTTCTTGTTAATCCCAGGATTGCAGTTTTTGCTGTTGTGTACGCTGCCACCTTAGGCTGGCTCACAAAGGCCTGCACGCTTGCCATATTAATTATTACGCCTTTTTTTCTTTCCATCATTACAGGGATCGCAAACCTGGAACAAAGGAATAAACTTTTCAGGTTTACATTCATCACTTCATCCCATGTTTCAACACTTGTTTCCGTTACAGTTCCATAACGTTGTATACCTGCATTGTTTACCAATATATCAACCCCGCCAAACTGTTGCTGTACCTGTTCAAATGCCGCTTTCACATCGCTTTCTGCTGATACGTTGCAATGGATAAATAACCATCGCCCGTCCTGCACAGGGTTGTCTGAATCTGATATATCCAGCAACACCACATTAGCACCGGCCTCATAAAAAAGCTTTGCGCAGGATGCACCGATGCCCTTTGCTGCACCTGTAACTACAATTGTTTTATCCTTGTAATTCATCGGTTAATTTTTGTGTAAGTTTTATATTAAAATGATCGCCTCCCGGTTTTGCTTTAATAATGAGTTGTTCCTTTGCAAAGTAAACATTTTCAACTCCTGTAAATCCATCGTTGGCAAAATGGCAGAAAGAAAAATAACTTTTGGTAATGGTTTCCCCTGCGTCTATATATGCGAAGGTCTTTTCTCCAAATACGGATGTTGCAGTATCCAGGATTTCACCAAATGGCTGATGAATGCCCGCAGTGCCAAACTCTATTCCCCGGTATTGTATTTTATCTTCTGTATAATGTTGCCATAAATGTATCCATGGATAATGGTCTCGTTTCCATACATAACCAAACAATAGATTGTGCGTGGGAGAAAAACTTGTTATCCAGCCATAATTATCCTGCGGGTTAACAACCAATGTATAAACGGCATTATAAGAAGAACCGGGGTTTTTAAGATCGATAATATTATTGTTATCATCTTTAGCAAGGGGCCATTCGATCACATTGGTTAAAATATTTTTATAGTGGGCCTGGTCAAAACCATTGAGCGCATTGCAGTCTATAATCATTTTTTCATCAAGGAACGGTGCGGCAAGTGTAGGATGTTGTACCATATTAAACAACCTTCCCAAAGGATTTATATTTGTTACCGTTTCTTTTACCATGAATACCGGTTTGTGCTGGTCCATGACAATGGTTCTGTCAACCTGCAATCCTTCTTTTGCGGCTACGGCCTGCATTTGTAAAGCATGCTTACTTTTTTCTTCCATTACCCATTCTATGTTTGCCGGTTCGCCGTGATCAGGCAGGCCCGATATTATTTCGCCTGGTGAAGGTCTTCCCCACCTGCCAATGCATACAAAATGCCCCTGGTAATTTGCCCCGGTTTTGTTGTTCGGAGGCATCTGTTCTTTTGAAAATTTGAAGCTTAAAGGATTAATATTATTGCCTGTTAATTGAAAAGCCGTGATGGCCCCACCAAAAGGATCCACCTCTAAGAAAGCAGCTTCATTTTTAAGTCTGACCGTTGCAGGTTTGGTTAGATTCATATCAGGAGCGATCGATTATAAGGCTTTGGCAAGTTAATAGAATATAATAAATATAGTGTAAAAATTCACTTTAAATTAAATGCGCTTTTAGATAGCATGCACGTTTGCGTCGCAGTTTTGTTTGATCCGCCACATCATAAAAAAGAAAAATGTGCAGCTGGAAATTTACCATGCATTATGCCGATCCCTCATTAAATCAACATACAGACTGCGACAAAGACTGGAGACCAACAGGCGTCGGCGAACTGTTACTTACACTACCCTTTTGCAGGGCACTTTACATTTATAGTTATTGAATGCCAGCCATGCTAATTCAGCTTTTTGACCTTTATGTTCCTGAAATAAATGGGTGCGCCTGCATGTTTACCCTGGAAGCCAATATAGCCATGCAAAGGAAGTGTTGCCATTGGATTACTTAACCACGCCGGAACTTCTGAACCGTCAGGATTATTTTTGGCTGAAGTAAAAAGACTCATATCGCATTCATTAACCAGGCTCCCATTTAAAGCGATCCATATTTTTTTGCCCCTGCAGGTAATTGTGAAATGATTCCATTCACCTGCCTTTTTTAATGATTTATTGGAGGCGGCCTTGTGCCCAAAAATAGCCCCGCATTGCCAGGTAGGAGAAACATTGCTCCATTCTTTCGAATAGTCGTCTGCTATTTGTATCTCTACAGAATGAGGTATCCAATCCACGATATCGGTAGCATGAACAATCACGCCGCTATTAGTGCCATCAGCATTTTTAAAATCCAGGTCAAGTGCAAAATCATCATACTGGTCCTTACTCCAGATAGCTTCATCCTTTGTGGCGGTAAGTATGCCATTTGAATTGCTCCATACACCTTTTGGGAATATGCCGTTTGAAAGGTCCTTTACAAAAACATCTTTCCACCCCTTCTCTAAAGTATTCGGATGGATATACCCTGTATCCTGGGCAAAAGACTGCAGGCCGGTAATGCCAGATAAAAGGAACATAAAAAGCTTGAAAATTTTCATAATATAATTTTTGAACTGGTGAATTTCTAGCGAATACTTTGTGAAAGTATAAAAAAAGCTTCGTAATCTGTTTTCATAAGAGTTTTGAATCCATTGCGGGCCGTTTATGTTCTTTTCATTAAAAGGAAAAATATAATGGGCGTTCGTATCTATTTGATTCCGTCCGGCGGGGTTTTCGCCATAATAATTTTTTACTTGTAGATAATGCTGTGACGAAACACCGGCGAATAATGCTATCCGGGTTTACAGTAAATATCGTATGCCTGGGGTGGCCCTTTTAAACCTGTCCGAATGGCTCAGCCGGGCGGGCGTCGGGGTTTCGAGAGAATTTCTTTTATACTTCATATATTATTCATACGAAAACCCCGCCGGGACTAAACCATACCAATCTGGAAATATGGGAAACATGATCATCTTGGGCAACAGGAAATGGAAAAAAATTTAAACCAGCTAAAAAAGTACGGTGATCATCCTTCAATACCTATATTGATCAATGCCGTTCAACCGCAAAAAAAGCAAACCATTCAATTTAATTATTGTAACCATAGCATAAATATAACGTTTGAAATACCGGGAATGCAGTATACAACTTTCAAACCAACAAACTGGTTTAATCTATATCATTTATATTTCTCAATCAAATGTTTCATATAATTTTAATTAATACGGCGCCAGCTTCCGGTAACTTTAAAAAATGATGAACAGAAAAAAAGCCAAAAACCTTCCGGTAAAAGATCCACAAGGAACCGATGAGGATATGCTGGATAAATTGCAACGGGAAACTTTTGATTATTTTTTAAATGAAGTCAATCCTGTAACAGGGCTAATTGCAGATAAAACAGAACCCGGTTTTCCGTCAAGCATAGCAGTCACAGGGATGGCGATGACCGCTTATATAATTGGGGTGGAAAAAAAAATGCTTCCCAGGAAAAATGCGGTTGAAAGGATACTTAAAATTTTGAGATTTTTTTATGATAGCCAGCATGGAAGGCAGGCAAATGCTACCGGCTATAAAGGATTTTATTATCATTTTCTAAAAATGAATAATGGGGAAAGAGAATGGAATTGTGAATTATCCAC
>JBDTVX010000027.1:0-24324 GCA_040007015.1 Ferruginibacter sp.
TTACTGTTACCATTTGCCTGCCCTTTTCCTGTATTTGCTCCTCCGTCCATAACAAGCTGATGAGCGTGGAAACACAACGGCTCATTACTGCATCGCTGGCAGAAAAATCTTTGTTGGCATGATGGATCACCGCGGCCCTTAATTCGGGATGGAATTTATTCAGTGTAGTTAAATTTTTTAAATGATCCCACTTACTGATATAGTGCCAGTTATTATCAAACCAATAAAAACTGCCGGCAATTATTCCCTGCGATCTCATTTCGCTGACAACCCCTTTTGTAATTTCAGTAGTTGGGAGGAACCAGCTTAAAAATGTGCAGCTGTCTCCTGTCTCATCGGGTATGCGTCTGAAAGAAATTTCCGGTATGGTGGATAAAATGTCTCTTAACGCATGATTATTCTTACGCTGAATCGATAAAAACCTATCCAATTTTTTTATTTGCGCAAGTCCAACCGCAGCATGCAATTCACTGATACGGTAATTGTATCCGATAAACGGATGAAGATCTGCGCCCCGGTCGGCACCTCTGTGGTCATGGCCGTGATCGCTATAGCCATCGCTTGCCAGGTATACATCTTCGCGGTTGGTGAGAATTACACCTCCCTCGGCACAGGTGATGGTTTTCACAAAATCAAAACTAAAGGTTCCTGCATCGCCGATGGTGCCTATTTTTTTACCCTTATAACTTGCGCCGATACTTTGACACGCATCTTCCAATAATAAAAGATTGTGCTCCTTACAGATGGCTGTCAGTTCATCCATATCCGCCATGCTTCCGCACATGTGTACCGGCATCACACATTTTGTTTTCGGGGTAATTGCATTTCTTACCGCTACGGGGCTTAGGGTTAATGTATCATCCACATCTACCAATACAGGTACGGCGCCTACGCTAAGCAGGGCCTCAAAGCTTGCCACAAAAGTAAAAGCCGGGAGAATTACTTCATCGCCATAACCAATTCCCAGGGCGCTCAGCGCAGTCGTTAATGCTGCGGTTCCGCTACTTACCAACTGTGCGTGCAGGCATCCGAAAGTTTCACAAATTGCTTCCTCCAGTTCCTTTGCTTTCCAGTTGCCTTTTCGGGCCGTGTCAAAACCATACCGCATCAGGATACCGGTTTGCATTACATCATTTACTTGTTTACGTTCTTCGTCGCCAAAAAATTCAAAACCCGGCATGTTGATAGAATTTATTGATTAAATAGTTGAGATTGCAAAGATAAATATAAATCTCTGATGTCTGATTTTGGTGATGTCCGCCCGGATAACATGATCGGACGGTCTGATTACTTTGGGTAATGAATCGGTTATTGAAATTGCAAAGAACATATACCCTGGTTTCTAATGCCTGGAGCCTGTATATAATATCAAATGCAAAAAGATGTTAAAATCTGATGCCTGTTATTTAAAGTGTGAAAGAATAAAGCCGGAATTAAAATCCTGTTAACAAATAAATCCAACAAAATTTGCGATTCTTAAACTGGTATTTTTACAAAAAGCTGGTTAACTTTGTGTTCCTGAATGAAAAAGATAATCCTCATATCATTGCTCCTTTTTCAATTGCTGTTGTTATCGCGGTTTCCGGTAAATGCCCAGTGCTCACTCTGTACAAAAACCGCCCAGCAATTGGGCGAGAAACCTGCGCAGGGATTAAACAGTGGCATATTGTACCTGATGATCATGCCTTTTGCCATTGTGGGTGTTATTGGTTTCCGCTGGTGGAAAAATAACAAGGAATTCGAAGAACATCAATAATTCCCCCTATCATTTTTTTTCAATTGATTCTGAATCGGCGTTTTCTTTATCTTGTGCGTATTAAATTTTTACGCATGAAGTACTTCCTCGCATCATTATTATTGCTGTATTCCTTTGTATCCGGGCAAAAATTGCCAACGATAGACGAGAAAACAAAGGACATGCAAAAGCAGGCAGGCTTTATGAATTATTTTTGGGAAGAAGCAACCGGTAAAATATGGCTGGAAATCTGTAAATCGGACCGGGAAATTTTATACCTGCAATCATTGCCTGCAGGGCTTGGGTCAAATGATATTGGCCTCGACAGGGGCTTGCCGGGAGATGCCAGGATCGTGAAATTCACCCGGACCGGCAGAAAGATATTGATGATTGAGCCCAATTATAGTTACCGTGCGATCACGAACGACTTTAATGAAAAGAAAGCCGTAGAGCAATCTTTTGCGCAATCTACTTTGTGGGGATTTAATGTGGAAGCGGAAAGTGACAGCAGTTCCCTGGTTGATGCCACCGATTTTTTTTTAAGAGATGCCATGAAGGCCGCCAACCAGGTAAGAAATGCACAACAGGGCAATTATGCATTTGATAAAAGCCGTTCTGCTGTTTACCTGCCGGCTACAAAAAATTTCCCGTTCAATACAGAAATTGAAACTACCATCACCTTAATAAACAGTGATGGAATTACCGGCAATTTTGTAAATGCCGTTACCCCTTCCCCCGAAGCCATTACAATGCGGATGCACCATTCTTTTGTACAGTTGCCGGATAGCGATTACAAACCCAGGCCCTTTGATATCAGGAGCAGTTTTATCAATTCCTCTTATTTTGATTACAGTACGCCTGTTAATGAGCCTATAGAGAAGCATTTTATTATTCGCCACCGGCTAAAAAAGAAGGATCCGGCTGCTGCGCTTAGTGAGCCCGTAAAGCCAATCATTTATTACCTGGATAACGGCACACCCGAACCAATCAGGAGTGCATTACTGGAAGGGGCCGGCTGGTGGAGCCAGGCATTTGAGGCGGCCGGTTATAAAAATGCATTCCAGGTCAGGCTTTTACCTGACAGCGCCGATCCGATGGATATCCGTTATAATGTGATCAACTGGGTGCATCGCTCTACAAGGGGCTGGAGCTATGGCAATGCAGTAGTTGATCCAAGAACAGGCGAGATCATTAAGGGGCAGGTTTCATTAGGTTCTTTAAGGGTAAGACAGGATTATTTAATAGCCCAGGGCTTACTGGCTCCATTCGAAAACGGGCTGCCCGCGGATGACAAAATGCTGAAAATGGCATTGAATCGATTGAAACAACTGGCGGCCCACGAAGTAGGGCATACCCTCGGGCTGATGCATAATTATGCAGCCAGTGTAAGCAACAGGGCGAGTGTTATGGACTATCCCCATCCGTTGGTAAGGTTAACTGCCGCAGGCGATATTGATCTTTCCAATGCCTATGATTCTAAGATCGGCGAATGGGATAAAGTTTCGATCCAATGGGGATATGCGGATCTCCCCGCAGCAACGGATGAGCCGGCAGCACTGAATAAGTTACTGACAGACGCTAATAAAAAGGGATTACAATTTATAAGCGACCGGGATGCGAGATCGGCCGGCGGGCTTCATCCATTCGCTCATTTATGGGATGGGGGTAATGATCCGATCATTGAATTAATTGAAATGAAAAAAGTGCGCAATAAAGCGCTGGCGCAGTTTGGCGAAAAGAATATTCGCCCAGGCATGCCCATGGCTACATTGGAAGATGTATTGGTACCCTTGTACTTGTATCATCGCTACCAGCTGGAAGCGGTTACCAAGTGGGTAGGCGGCTTAAATTATAGCTATGCGCTAAGGGGCGATGGCCAGCTTGTTACGCAACCCCTGACAAAAGACGACCAGTTAACGGCTCTGAATGCAGTGATCGGTTGCCTGGACCCAAAATTTTTGAGTTTGCCCGATGCTATCATCAAATTAATTCCACCACGCCCGTCGGGCTATGATTTCACCAGGGAATTATTCAAAAAAAGAACAGGCCTTGCATTCGACGCCCTTTCGCCAGCCGAAGCTGCAGCAGATCTTCCGCTGTCCTTTTTATTCAATACAGAAAGACTGAACCGGATGGTGCAGTACCAGGTTGAATACAACGGGTTGGGGGCAAATGAAATGATCAGCATGTTACTTGCCGCCACCTGGAAGGCGCCCATAAAAAAGGGAATGGAAAAGTTAATTCAGCAACAAACAGGACAGGTACTGCTTACTTATTTACTAGGGGTATCCGTTGATGATAATGCCTCTTTTGAAACAAAGGCGGTGGTGATTAAAGCGCTCAATGATTTAAAAAAATACATTCAAACTCAGCAAAAGCTGGTAAAAGATGAAAGTTTATCAGCGCATTTTATATTAGCGCTGGAAAGAATGAAGGACCCGGAAAAAGCTAAGCCAACCCTTCATAAAGAGTTGCCACCAGGTGCGCCGATCGGGTGTGATTGGGAGGAGTAACTCATGCGGATACCATTTCTGATTTTATTGATATGTACATAAAGACCGGCGCTCCGTTGTTAGGTCTTCGACCAACAACAAGGCCGACCTTTTAATGCAGTATCCTATTCATAATGAAGTCGGACGTTCGTCTTCAACTATTTGGAAACAAACACCCGGACACATTTTGCCTATAATAAATGTATTGATTTATACTGCGGGATACTTCGCAAAGTAAAATAGCCATTATTGCAGAAGCTCTGGTTGTTGGCCGGAGACTCAACAACGGCTCGACCGGATACCGGTGTTTAAGGGTATCCCGGCCACATAAAAGAAATTTCCAGGGAAGCCATAACAGCAATTGTAGCCTGCTGAAAAACTTATCAAACAATTACGGCATTCTATTTTTCAACACCCGTATTTCCGCAGAAGAAAGAAAAGCGTCATTTTACCTAAACGGCCTCGACTTAATTTATATTTTTAAATCATCATATTCATATAAAGGATCGATTCTTGTATTCGCTTTCATTTCAAATACAGGATTTATTATACCATCTTTTAACCCGTACACCCAGCCATGGAGATCCGGCCCCTCTCTTTTTTTCCACGCTCTTTGTACCACCGAAGTTTTAGCAAGGTGTATTACCTGTTCCTTTACATTTAACTCTGTGAGCCGGTCAAACTTTAGTTCTTCATCCGGGATGGTATCCAGTTCTGCCTGGTACATACGGTGTACATCCTTGATATTTCTTAGCCACATGTTTAATATCTGGTTATAGTCGTGATTGCTCATAGCAGCCTTTACGCCGCCACAACCATAATGCCCGCAAACTATAATATGCCTTACCTCAAGATGAGTTACCGCAAAATCCAATACGCTATAAAGATTGGTATCGGTATGGATCACCATATTAGCAATGTTGCGGTGTACAAAAATTTCGCCGGGCTCGGTACCCGTGATCTGGTTGGCCGGCACACGGCTGTCGCTACATCCGATCCACAAAAATTCAGGCGTTTGCAAAGAAGATAAACGTTTAAAGAAATCAGGGTCATGCTTAATCTGATCATGCGCCCATTCTTTATTTCTGGATAATAATTCCTCGTATGGTTTCATATTTTTAATTTATTTAATATTCGTAAATACAAAAAATTAAACAGATTTTTATCGGATGCCTGAATAAGTGAAGAGGCGACACATCTTACCTGTATAATTATTTCAGGATCTTTTATTTCGGTTGCCTTAAAACATCAGTAAATTATCACATTTGAGTTCTCCATTTTTGCACCAATTTACGTTTAACACATGGTTTATTTAAAAATAAATATTTCAACTAAAAATTCAGCAGCCAAAAGCGCTTTCTGGTAAGACTTGAAAAAAATCATAATTAAAGATTTTTTATAATTTAAATTATTTTCACTCACGGGGAAAAAATGTGTTAATAAACAAATCCTTCTTTATGGTTTAATTTTTTTCCCCTTATATTTGCCGCAATTCATGATAAAATTAAAGATCATAGCATTTTTTTTAAGCCTGTTGATGGTGGTACAAATGTTACCAATATCACAGATAGGGCAAATGCTCAGTACCAACCAATGGACTGAAGAGTTGCCACACAATGCAACTGACCAGGGAGGTAAAGCTGAAGACAGCCTTCATCCAACCCTTTTTCCCCCGGAAATTAATCATAACATAGCCGTTATTGCAGAAAGCAAAACACTTGCATACCTACACTCCTCTGATCAAATCCCATCTAATCATTCTACAGATGTGGTATGTCCGCCTCCGGATACATTAGCATAAACACACATTTCAGAAACGATTTGAATTGTTCCTGAGTTTGGTTGCCTGAAAGCATTCAGCGAATGCACTATTTCAAAATTGATAATTCTGCGACGCAGTCATATTCGTCTCATGCGCCTTTGGGCCAGGAATTTTTCAATTCTATCTCACCTATTTAACATTAACTGTTATGCAAGATTCTAAAGGATCAACTTTTAGATATTTGAAAAATGATTTGCCAGCAGGGCTGGTTGTTTTTTTAGTTGCGCTCCCTCTTTGCCTGGGTATTTCTTTAGCATCCGGCGCCCCGTTTTTTAGTGGTTTGATATCCGGTATCATTGGCGGAGTCGTAATTGGCTCTCTAAGCACCTCAAAGCTTAGTGTGAGTGGCCCGGCAGCAGGTCTTGCTGCATTGGTATTGGCTGCCATTACCAATATCGGTGCATTTGATCTTTTTCTTTGTGCCGTATTAATCGCAGGGATTTTACAGATGCTAATGGGCGTGGCAAAGTTAGGTGGCATTGCAAATTATTTCCCATCCAGTGTAATCAAAGGATTATTAACCAGCATTGGAATATTGATCATAGCTAAACAAATTCCGCATTCCGTGGGATACGATAAGGATGAAAAAGGTAATTTAACAGAATTGTTTCCTTTTGGCGATGAGGATTGGCATGAGTTATTACTGCCCTTCCAGCATATTGACGTGGGCGTTTTCCTGATTTGTATTATATCCATTTTAATTATGCTTGTTTGGGAAAAACCATTTATAAAGAATAAAGTAAAATTTATACCTGGTGCATTAGTGGCGGTTATTGTATCCATTGGGATCAATGAAATATTTAAGGCTACTAATAGTCCTCTCCTGCTTGCTAATGAGCACCTGGTGCAAATTAAGGTGGCTACATCTGCGTCTGAATTCTTCGGCTTTTTTACCCTGCCCGATTTTAATGGGTTTTTAGATAGTAAAATAATTGTTACGGGAATTATGATAGCCATCATCGCCAGCCTGGAAACTTTACTGAGCATCGAAGCTATTGATAACCTCGACCCCGAAAGAAAGATTACAAACACCAATAAAGAACTATTGGCACAAGGCATTGGAAATTCTATTTCGGGTTTAATTGGCGGGTTGCCCATTACAAGTGTAATAGTCAGGAGCAGTGCCAATATTCACGCAGGGGCAAAATCTAAATTATCAGCCATTTTCCATGGTCTTTTATTATTGGTTTGTATAATAGCGATACCAAACCTGCTCAATTTTATTCCTTTATCTTCCCTGGCTGCTATATTGCTTTTAACTGGATATAAGCTTTGCAAACTGTCTGTTTTTTCGCAAATGATAAAGAACGGGAAGTATCAATCCATTCCTTTTTTTGTTACCGTGGGGGTCATTATTGGTATTGATTTGCTGGGCCTGTATAAACCCTTAAAAGGTGAGGGCCTGCTGGTGGGAGTAATAGCAGGGCTCGTAGCGGCATTTGGCGCCATACTTCATGGCAATCTTAAAAACTCCTACTTCTTTCATAAGGATAAACACCATGAAGGCGACATTATAAAGATACGCCTGGCTGAAGAAGTGTCTTTTTTAAATAAAGGAGCTCTCCGCCAGACATTGGACCACATTCCGGGCAACTCAACGGTAGTAATCGATGCATCCCATACCGATTATATAGATTTTGACGTGCTTGAACTGATAAAAGAATTCAGGGACATCAAGGTGCCGCTTAAAAATATTAAATGCAGCCTTGAAGGATTTCATGAAAAATATCAAATCGAAAATCAACTACATGTACAATCTGTGCATTAACTAAAAAACAAATTATTATGGAAAAATCATATCAAAAATTATTACACGGAAATAAATTATACGCCGAAACAAAGCTTTTCCAGGACCCGGATTATTTCAAAAAATTATCACAGGGACAGCAGCCTGACTATTTATGGATCGGCTGTAGCGACAGCCGGGTTCCGGCAAATGAAATTACCAATACACACAGCGGCGAAATATTTGTGCACCGCAATATTGCTAACCTGGTAGTACACACCGATGCTAACCTGTTAAGTGTTTTGGAATATGCCGTGAAGTTTTTAAAAGTGAAACACGTCATTGTTTGCGGGCATTACGGCTGTGGGGGTATCAATGCTGCTTTAACAAATACCTATAACGGGTACGTTGATAACTGGCTGAGAAATATAAAAGATGTCTACCACAAAAATCAAAAAGAGTTAAGAACCATCGAAGACCTTACGGAAAGGGCGAATCGCTTAACTGAATTAAATGTAATAGAGCAGGTGAGAAATTTAGCCAAAACCTCCATTGTACAACAGGCATGGTCGGAACGGGATTTACACCTCCATGGCTGGGTATACGGGTTGCAAAATGGATTGGTTAAAGATCTTGCCGTTATTCATGATGGGGAAGAAGATATTGATGATATATACCGGTATAAATTATCCAGGAAAAAAAGTAACGTAAGTAATTAATATGGAAGCGATAACATTTGACGAAAAACATTCATTGCATGAATTGAAGCATTACCTGCCTTCACAAACGCCGCTGAAAGATTTTATTCATCATAATTCTTTGCATGCATTTCAACAAATGAAATTTTATGATGCAATTTTTAAGGCATCCAAAATATTCGGCTTCCAGGCTACCATGGAATTGCACGATTTTAGAAAGCTATATGAAATCGGGAGGATCCGGGAAGATGTGTTGAGTAAAATAATTGTTGAAAGAAAAGGAAATGAGCACCTGGCATACTGGAAAAAAAATATCCAGGCTAAAAATTATGATGAGCACAATGCACAGCGCATTGGACTGTTGCGGGCAAACTGGAAAAAACAATACGAGGTTGACCTGGATAATTTAGTACAGCCGCTCCTGTTTAGGGTATTGTGCGGTTATTTAGACCAGGGCATTGCTTTATGGGATTTCCCGGTTGGAAATAAGGGATTTTTGGAAGCGATAAAGGAACTGGAGAAAAACAGTTTTACCAGCTTATACAAAACATCAAGGGCCAAAAAGTTATTACTTCAGGAAAATTTATCCATTACGGACTTATTAAAAATAGTTGTTGGTAATGAGGCCTATTTTGAACAATACATTTTCGATCAGCAATTCAGCCATCGCGGATGGAGCGGAATGGTGGCAGCAGTAGAAGATAAACCAGCTACGCTTTTAAGTCCAAAGAAAATATCGTTACACGACTTAATCGTTTTTGAATTGTTACTTGAAATAGACAATTTAGATTTTATACTGGGTAAAAACTGGCAACCGCTTTGCACCCGGGTTCAGGCTGCTCCATTAGAACTATTTGCCGATGTTCCCGGTACAGAACTACACGAGGTATTTAAAATATGGCAGGATGCTTTTGAATGGAGTTACTATGATGAAGTATTGGCTGGCATAAAGCAGTTAAGCATTTCCAAACAAAAAAACGGTGGCAACAGAACAAGAGTAACCAAAAGTTTCCAGGCACTTTTTTGTATAGATGAAAGGGAGGATAGTATAAGAAGGCATATTGAAGGGATCAATAAAAATTGTGAAACTTTTGGTACGCCGGGATTTTTTAGCGTTGAATTTTTCTTCCAGGCTCACAATGCAAAGTTTTATGACAAGCTTTGCCCTGCACCGGTTACACCCGCACATTTAATTAAAGAATATGCTGTAAGCGAAAAAAGAAAGCACGATCTTTTTTACACCAATAAAACCCACCCTGTACACACTGGTTTTATCAGCGCCCTCACGTTGGGCTTTTGGGCTGCAATACGTTTGGTCCAGAATTTATTTAAACCCAAAATGGCGCCGGCAATTTCTAATGCGTTCGCACATATGAATGGGAAGGGGAAATTAACTGTTGAAAATAAAAATACGGACGACCGGGAAAATGATCTGCAAATTGGTTTTACGGTAAATGAAATGGCCACAAGGGTGGCAGCCTTGTTAAATGGCATTGGCTTAACAAAAAATCTTTCCCCCATTATATATGTAATTGCACATGGAAGCAGCAGCGCCAATAATCCACACCATGGGGCACATGATTGCGGGGCCTGCAGTGGGCGGCCAGGGTCAGTAAATGCGCGGGTATTTGCTTCAATGGCCAATAATGAAAAAGTAAGACAGTTGCTTCAGGAAAAAGGCATCGACATTCCAACCGGAGTACAATTTGTTGGTGCCCTTCACGATACCGCCGCAGATGAAATCGGGTTTTATGATTTGGATATATTAAATTCCATCAATGCAGAAAAACACATAGAAAATGCAGTGGCTTTTGAACATGCGCTTGACCTGAATGCGAAAGAACGCTCCAGGCGGTTTGCCTCCATCAATACAAAAGCGGGTATTAAAAAAGTAAGGCAGGCCATTAAAGAACGTTCTGTTTCATTATTTGAGCCAAGGCCCGAATTAGGGCATGGTACCAATACACTTTGCATTGTAGGCAAAAGGGAATTAACCAAAGGGTTGTTTCTCGACCGAAGGGCATTCTTAAATTCCTACGATTATAAAACCGATCCGGATGGGATTTTCCTGACAGGAATAATGAAACCCCTTGGGCCGGTTTGCGGCGGAATCAACTTAGAATACTATTTTTCAAGGGTAGACAATTATAAATTGGGCGCCGGAACAAAATTGCCACATAATGTTATGGGCCTGTTTGGTGTTGCCAATAGCAGCGATGGCGATTTGCGTCCGGGCCTGCCCTGGCAAATGATTGAAGTGCATGACCCACTGCGCTTATTAATCATTGTGGAGCATTTTCCTGATGTGGTGCTGAAGACGGTGCAATCCACACCTGAAATGTACGAGTGGTTTATCAACGAATGGGTACATTTGGTTGCCGTGGATCCAGAAACAAATGAACTGTTTTATTTTAAACAGGGCGCCTTTGTTACATACCAGCCGCTTACCAATCAAATACATTTTTTTAAAGATGTACATACTTTATTAGAGGATGCAAAAGAAATGGAAACCAATCATATTGCGCATGCCACCCAGGAAAATTTACCTATTTACTTTTATAACTAATTATAAATGGAACAACTCCTTCAGTTTTTTGTTTTATTGCCCGTTGCTGGATTTGCAGCAAGCTTGTTTATTCCTGACAAAAAGGAAACAACTATCGCGGCAATTGCAATTGGAACAGTAGGCATACATTTAACTGCGCTGCTTTTATTTATTGGTTACTGGCTCGCAAACAATGCCCCGGTATTGGATATAAGGCATTTTTCTTTTTACAAGGAAGATAATATTGATATTTTTCTTGACTTTTATTTTGACAAAATCACGGTCGTTTTTGCGATTGTCGGAGCCGTTATAACATTTTTGGTGGCAGTTTTTAGCAGGTATTATTTGCATAGGGATAGCGGGTATAAACGATTTTTTAATACACTGCTGCTTTTTTATTTTGCTTATTCCATTGTGATCTATTCATGAAATTTTGAAACCCTATTTATTGGCTGGGAATTTTTAGGTATTACATCATTCCTGTTAATTATTTTTTACCGGGATAGATATTTACCGGTAAAAAATGGTTTAAAAACGATTTCACTATACAGGCTGGGGGATATCTGTCTTATCCTCGCTTTATGGATGAGCCATCATCTATGGCATGAAAATATTACATTTTTTAAATTAAAGGATATGCAATTGGTGGCATCCCATATAAATGAACATGACTATTTTGTGATCTTTATCATTTTGATGCTGGTTATTGCAGCATCCATAAAATCAGCACAAATACCATTTTCGTCGTGGTTGCCAAGGGCCATGGAAGGGCCTACCACTTCCAGCGCTATTTTTTACGGCTCGCTTTCGGTACACCTGGGTGTTTTTTTATTGTTAAGAACCTATCCTTACTGGCAAACTATTTTAAGTATCAAAGTTGTTGTAATAAGCATTGGAGCTGTCACTGCCATTATTGCTTCATTGATTGCAAGGGTACAGTCGTCTGTTAAAACACAAATTGCTTACGGCTCTATTTCTCAAATCGGTATTATGTTTATTGAAGTGGCTTTGGGCTGGCATGTTTTGGCATTGGTGCATTTTACAGGAAACGCTTTTTTGCGAACCTACCAGTTATTGGTATCTCCTTCGGTGCTGGGATATTTGATTCACAACCAGTTCTATTATTATTCACCAAAGCAGAATGACGCAAAAAATTCCTTTATTAATAAGTTAAGTAACAGTGTTTATTTATTAAGCATCAAAGAATGGAATATGGATACATTTCAATTTCGCTTTTTGTGGATGCCTTTTAAGTGGCTCGGAAGAAAACTAAATTTTATGTCCGCGAAAATTGGTATCCCTGCCCTGGTGGTCGTTTTTATGGCCGGACTGCTTTGTTTCTTATATGAGCAAAAAATACCAAAACAACTGGATGAAATTTTGCACCTGTTATTTGCATTCATCGGAATGATCCTGGTATTAATATCTTTTACAGAAAGAAAGAATGCCGTAAGTGCATGGCTGTTAATTATTGCGAGCCAGTTTTATATAATACTTTCAATTGCGTTTCTGAATGATAAATATAAATATGTTGAAATACTGATTTATGCAGGTGGCCTGGTAGTAGCAGCGATCATTGGGTATGCCTGCCTGCTTAAATTAAAAAAGCGTGAAAAAAATATTGACCTGGACGGGTTTTATGGCCATATTCATGAGCATCCAGGCATTGCATTTATGTTTTTATTGGCGTGCCTGGCTTTTGTTAGCTTACCTTTTACGCCATCGTTTATCGGTGTTGATTTAATGTTTAGCCACATTCATAAACATGAATATTTGCTGATCAGCTTTACCGCAATAAGTTTTCTGTTTATAGAAATAGCCGTGTTGCGCATTTATGCAAGGTTGTTTTTGGGGCAACATAAAAAACAATATCATCCTATTGCTTACCGGTCTTCTTAAAGCAATTACGCCGGGCAAAAAAATGTCTTAGAAGGTGTTTAAAAAGAAAATTTTTGTCTGCCTGAAGTCAATACCCCACCATGTCCATTGAATAGGGCCTTTGTAGAGGCGTAGGCTCGAATTTGTTTTTTAATAACAGATTTAACCCGTTGTTGCAAAATGGCATTTAATTATAGTGCTGAAGGCAAAACCCATTTTATCGCCAAATTTTAAATGGGTCGAGCCTATGGCTCTATTTAATATAACGGGATTAATTTAGCGGATTAATATCCGATGTTACAATACCTACCGGGCCTACGCCTCCAAAATTGCCAATATAAAATCCTAAACGGATGCAATGGGTGCGACATCATTTGCAGATAACCGCCGTGACCGTGCTTCATCGGCCATCTTCCTTTAAGGGAACTTCAAAATCGGGTTTAAACAATTTCCTAGAACCGGTTTAAAAAAAATTTCTTCATGCCAGGAATGCACGAATGCACGACCAGTTATTTGGTTGGAATTTCTACGAATTTTTTTTATCAAATAATTGTTTTAATTCATGCTAATTCGTGGCCATCAAAAAAACTACGTGGTAAGTATCAGAATTATTTTTGGAAAATTTCTAATAAAAGTATTTGCCAACCTTAAGAGGGATCCAGGATTAAATATTTAGTCCGCCACAAGCACTGATCACCTGGCCCGTAATATAATTGCTCATATCGCTTGCTAAAAATAAACTGACATTGGCAATATCTTCCGTGGTGCCAAATCTTCCCAATGGAATGCCAGCCTTATACTTATCTGCGCTGCCGGCTTCTTTTAAATAACCCGTCATGTCAGTTTCAATAAAGCCCGGCGCTATTGCATTGCAGCGTATATTGCGGCTGCCCAATTCCTTGGCGATGCTTTTCGTAAACCCAATTACACCCGCCTTACTGGCCGCATAGCTGCTTTGGCCTGAATTTCCCATTTCACCTATTACGCTGCTCATATTGATGATGCTGCCCATCCTTGCTTTCATCATGGGACGTATCACCTGCTTCGTCATATTAAATACACTTTTTAAATTGGTTTGCATCACTTCATCCCATTGCACCGGTGTCATTCTTAATAATAAATTATCTTTTGAAATACCGGCATTATTTACACAAATATCAATTTTCCCAAACTCCTTCATTACATCGTTTACAAAAATTTCACTGGCCTCATAATCGCCCGCATTGGTTTGGTATGCTTTTGCTTTTACTCCCATCGTCTTTAATTTTTCTTCCAGCGCTTTTGCTTTTTCCCCACTGCTATCGGTTACGTACGTAAAAGCTACGTGGGCGCCCTGTTCTGCAAATTTTATAGCGATTCCCTCCCCGATACCGCGTGCGGCACCGGTAACGATCGCTGTTTTTCCTTCGAGTATTTTCATCGTATTATCTTTACAATTTGATATTTGAACCGGTTTGTTTTTGATAGATCTATTGGGTTGATATTATACCTTTCATTTTTAATCAAAGGCTTTTGATTTTCATCCTGCTAATTTCGCAATTAATTTTATCTCTTCCAGCATGGTTCTTTCATTGCTCAGGCGTGGTACCTTATGCTGACCGCCCAGTTTACCCTTTGTACGAAGCCACTCAGTAAAGGTTCCATCGGGCAACGCATGCACTACCGGCAGCCTTAGGGCAATATCCTTATGGCGCTTTGCTTCATAATCGCTGTTACAATTTTTTAAGGCATTGTCTAATTCAATAATAAATAACTGCAGGTTAACCGGCGGTTTTTCAAACTCTATCAGCCACTCATGTGCACCATTCGTTTGTTCACTAAAATAAACAGGGGCGGCGGTGTAATCATTTACAACCACATCCGTTTTTTCTGCGGCGATAGCAATGGCATTATCACTGTTATCCACAATTACTTCTTCGCCAAAGGCATTCATATAATGCTTTAGCCTTCCTGATACTTTTATTTTATATGGATTGAGTGAGGTAAACTGAACTGTGTCGCCAGGTAAGTATCGCCACAATCCACCTGTTGTGCTTATTACCAATGCATAGTTTTTACCGGTAATAACATTGTTTAAACCTACTGTTTGCGGATCCTCCTTTCCATACTGATCTACGGGCATAAACTCGTAAAAAATACCATGCGCTGTAAAAAGCAACATGCCATCGTCGTCAGGACATTGCTGACAGGCGAAGAAACCTTCACTTGCATTGTAAATTTCAAGGTAGTTGATCTTGCCCCCAAAAATGCGGTCAAATTGCTCCCGGTAAGGAACAAACGACACCCCTCCATTAATGTACAATTCCAGGTTGGGCCAAACTTCTTTGATGGTAGCCTTTCCTTTAATAGCTAAAATCTTTTTTAGTAATAAAAGTGTCCAGGTAGGTACGCCGGCCAAAGAAGTTACATTTTCCTCAGCGGTAACTTTTGCCAGTTGCTCTATTTTATTTTCCCATTCATCCAGCAGTGCAATGCTCAGTTCGGGTGTACGGAGCCATTGGCCCCAAAAGGGTGTATTCTGCATCAATATGGCACTCAGATCGCCGTATTGGATATCTTCATTCATTTTACTTAACTGGTGGCTTCCGCCTATTACCAGGCTCTTTCCCGTTAGCAGGTCGCTGCCCGGAAAATTATTATAGTAAGTGGTCAATACGTCTTTGGAAGCCTTAAAATGATTATCCTGGAGGCTTTCTTCGCTGATAGGGATGAATTTGCTTTTATCTGAAGTGGTACCACTGCTTTTGGCAAACCAGCTAATGGGGGTGTTCCATAAAATATTTTCTTCACCATTCATCATACGCAATATATATGGCTTTATATCGTCATACTCATGAATGGGCACGTTCTTTTTAAACTCTTTTAGTGAAAACAGGTTTGAAAAATTATATTTTTTTCCAAATTCCGTGTATTGTGCCTCCGTTACCAGGTCCTGCAGTACTTCCCGTTGCACGGCTACCGGATGCCTGCTCCAGTTTTCTATGCGCCAAAAACGCATACGGGCCAATCTTGATATCGCGGGTGATAACAATTTCATTACTATTAGGCAAAATACGCAATACTAATGAAAGATAGAAAGCTATTGTAATTTTTTGTTGATTAAAGCAACGGTTGGGCGGTTGCAGCATGATGGCTTTTACTCGTCAATGGTCAATAGTCGATGGTCGATATCTCGCTATTACCCACCCGATAACTATCAGGTCACCTTTCATTTTGCATTGGCCAAGGCAGGAGATTCAAAGATCGTCTGCCCGGAACTAAAACTCAATTGAAAATATAAGGTCTAATTTAATTTAACAGCAAAAAGCCAAATCATTACTGTCCTGTCCGAACTGAAACTTATAGGAACCAAACCCTAAACGTCGATTGTTCAGCTCCTGCTTTTGCCAATGTAAATATTGTATGCCCTTCATTGTGATTTAATTCTTTACTACAAAGATTTCTTAATCCCTGAATTTGCAATGATCAATTTGTGCCAATTTATAATTCCATTCTCAACAAAATCTTCATGGAAAATAGAAGTAAATGCAATAAGCTTTCTTGTGTAAAGTTCATGAAATTCTTCCGATTTTTCTTTAGCTTGATAGCCGAGCGGTTCAATCATTTTCAAATAGAAGTCAGCATCACCAGTAATAAATTGCCAAAACCGCTGACCGCATAGTTTTCGATAGGCACCTTTTTCTGGACTATCGTCAAATCCGTAACAACAACCATTAATAAATTGAGTGTTTACATCACCACCACTAGTTTGTAATGTCTTCCTGGCTTTTTTAAAGTTGTCTTCCATTTTTGTTATCTGACTGCTATTACCCCAATTTGGGCCACTTTTTATATCAATCAAATACCTAATCAAATCTCGAGTAAGCTCTAAATCGATACCCTTTGTTGACGATTTTTGGCCACCTTCCAAATTTTGACTAATATAAACTGCCAACTTTTCCAAAAAATTGCCAAATGTCGTCTCTTCACTTGAGGAGATAAATGCATCTATTACGCTACGGACGACTTCCTCAGGGGTTTGTAGATATTTTGTTTTGAAGAGATAAAGATTCTTTCTAAGAAGAATATCTTCTAGTTTAAGTTTTTGTAACTTTTTATACTTTTTCTCGTGTAAAGAAATAATACCATTTTTAATAAAGTCAACAAATAGTTTATACTGCTGCTCGGTAATATCAGGCACGTTTTTTTGGTGATTTTGATTTCTTAATATAAGTCTCAGATGGTTCAAGCAAAAAAAGATCTGTTCGATTTACTTGCTTTTTTACCCGGTCGTAATATTCAGCTATTAATTCAATTCCAATTGAGTTTCGTCGCATACGATTTGCCACGATAACACTAGTTCCAGATCCCATAAATGGATCAAGCACAGTGTCCTTTTCTTTTGTAAATAGCTTGATAAACCATTCGGGTAATTCTTGAGGGAATGCTGCACTATGATTCTTATTACTACATTCTGTTGCCAAATGCAAAACGTTTGTAGGAAAAGCTTTGTCCCTTGTCAGCCAATTGGAAATATTTTTTCCAAAGCCGCTACCAACTTTTGAATTATCTCTTATTTTGTCAGTAGTAGAAAGATTTTTCAGTCTCGACTTAGCCCAATCTCCCATAGGAACCATGACTTCGTCTTGATACATGTGAAATTTGTGCGTCTTGTTAAATTGGAGTAATCGTTCCCAGGCATCCCTAAACCGATTGGGCCATTTTCCTGGATAACAATTTTTTTTGTGCCAGATGAATTCCTCGGTCCAAAGCCAGCCCTGTTTGCGCATTTCCAGAATAAGTTCCATTACATAAGTGCTTCGCTGCCCGTCAACTACTTTCTCTTTAATATTTAAAATGAAAGTCCCCGTTGGCTTCAACACTCTTAGAAGTTCTTTGGAAATAGGTAAGAACCACGCTACATATTTATCAGGATGAATACCGCCATAAGTGCTTTTGCGCTGATCGGCATATGGCGGAGATGTTACAATGAGGTCAACAGAATTGTCTGGAAGTTTTTTTAGCTCTTGTTTGCTGTCTCCAATATATAGATCTGTTCTTACTTCCATTACATCCTAAATTTTGTCAAATTTAGCAAAAAAAAGAGAGTAATTGCTAAAGAATTTGTCAACAGAATAAGATTCAGTCACACCGAATGGCACACAACACTTAAATAGTTGAAACAGATTTCAGCTCAATGAGTATCCTGTTTAATATCGTTTTAGTATCCAGTGTTTTATCAGCATAAACATCCTGCACCATAGCAAGTAAGCCGGGATTTTTAGTTTCAGTAGCAAAACTGAAAACAGAAGATTCAACTTCATCAAGAAACTGACGGTATTCATTTAATTGCAAATCCTCTTCTATCGCATCGTTTGATGAACCGGCTATTGCAGCGTCAAAGGAACCGACCCTTTCATTTTTAACCTGTTCCGTATTTTTTAAACCTGATAAAGCACTTTCCACAATATAAATCAGGCTTTCAAGCGATATGGAATTTTTCGCAGCTTCCAGGTGCAAATAATCCTTGCGCTTCAATTCAAAATTGCGGCCAAGGTACAACCGGCGCACCTGCTCATCTTCGGCTAATTCTTCAGCAGTTCCGTGTTTAAATATTTTACCATCGATCAACAGGTAGGCCCTGTCACAAATAGAGAGGGTTTCATTTACGTTATGATCCGTTATTAAAATGCCGATATTTTTATATTTCAGCCTGGCTATTATTTCCTGTATGTCTTCTACCGCAATTGGGTCTACGCCGGCAAAAGGTTCATCCAGCAATACAAATTTGGGATCTACCGCCAGGGCCCGCGCAATTTCTGTTCTTCTCCTTTCCCCTCCGCTTAAGGTATCTCCATTATTTTTTCTTACATGTGCCAAATGAAATTCATCCAGCAATTTCTCCAGCTTTTCTTTCTGCTCCAGCTTGCTGAGTTTTGTCATTTCCAATACAGCTGTAATATTATCCTCCACGCTTAGTTTTCTAAAAACACTTGCTTCCTGGGGAAGGTATCCAATACCCATTTTCGCCCGCTTGTACATCGGCATTTTGGTAATATTCATATCCCCTAAAAAAACCTCCCCTTCATCCGGCTTTACCAAACCAACCACCTGGTAGAAGGAAGTGGTTTTACCAGCGCCGTTTGGCCCCAGCAGTCCCACAATTTCACCCTGTTGCACATTAAAAGAAACTTTATTAACAACAGTACGGTTGCCGTAAACTTTTACCAGGTCTTTTGTTTGTATAGTTAAGCTCATGATTTGTAAAAATAAGCCATCTGGGATAATAAGGCTGCATTGATGTCTTTTTTAACAAAGCTATCCTTGTTTTACGGAACCGGTTAATGGAAATAGCGGCTTCTATATTTGTTCGTCAATCATATACTACTATTTTACTATTGCAATTATGATAAGCTTTAGCTGATATTTGAACTATGTCAATAGCATCCCTGGCAATAATTGAAGACAATGATAAGATCAGAATTACCTATAAAAGAAAACAGCGTAACCTGTATTGGCAATGATGATGATTATAAAGAGTTTTGGATCGCGAAATATGCTTTTGAATAGTTTTTCGAAAACAGGAGTCGTAATCAATTCACAACCCCGCGCCTATCGCTTGGCCATTCGCCATCTGCCCCTGCTTAGCGTAAGAAAAAACCTTGTGATATAAACACAAGGTTTTTTGAGTCCGGGGATTTATCTTTGCGTCCATTTTAAAATTATGAAAGTTACTGATCACATTTCGCAGGCTTCGGATACACTGGTTTCATTTGAAGTGCTGCCCCCTTTAAAAGGCAGGACGATTCAATCAATATATGATCATTTAGATCCCTTAATGGAATTTAAGCCTTCGTTTATAAATGTTACTTACCACCGAAGCGAAACCATGTTTAAGAAAAAAGCGGATGGCACTTTCGAAAAAGTAGAAGTAAGAAAGCGCCCTGGTACGGTTGCTATTTGTGCCGCTATAAAATATCATTATAATATTGATACGGTTCCGCATTTGATTTGCGGCGGCTTCAGCAAAAGAGTAACGGAAGATGCCCTGATAGATCTTAATTTCCTTGGCATTGACAATGTGCTGGTGTTAAGGGGGGATGCTGCAAAAAATGAAGCCAATTTTGAACCGGAGAACGATGGACATGCATATGCCGTTGGTCTTTTGAAACAGGTAGTTAACCTTAAAAATGGTATTTACCAGGAAGAAGATATCAAGAATGGCGAAAAGCCCGATTTCTGTATTGGCACTGCGGGTTATCCCGAAAAACATTTTGAGGCTCCAAACCTTCAAACCGACCTGCTGAACCTGAAAGCCAAAGTTGACGCCGGCGCGGATTATATCATGACCCAAATGTTTTTTGACAACAACAAATTTTACCAGTTTGTAAAAGAATGCCGGGCCATCGGTATTGAAGTGCCGATTATCCCCGGGCTTAAACCAATTACCAATAAAAAGCAATTGACCATTTTACCAAAAATATTTCATGTAGATATCCCGGCAGATTTATCGGATGCTGTATCAAAAGCTAAAACAGACCAGGATGTTGAGGAGATCGGAACCAAATGGCTGATACAGCAATCAAAAGAATTAAAAGCTTTTGGTGTACCAGTATTGCATTATTATACTTTGGGAAAGGCAAAAGTGATTTACAATGTGGTAAAAGAAGTAAGGTAATTATTTTGCTACCGATTTATGATGCTGTATTACTTTGTCTTCGGCTGCTGTCAGAGACACAGCAGCGGCCTGGCGGCTTAAAATCACAATAAAAAAGGCAAAAGATTAAGCGTAATACTTCGTCTTTTGCCTTTTTTCAGGCTCCCTTATCCCGTGCTTCCTTTATTGCCTGGTGCCAACTCTTTTACTTGAAAAACATTTTTGCGAAAGTTCTATTTTCCGAGCGGAATACCTGCAGATATACTAAAGGTGCGGAATTTATTCCTGTCATCAGCCGAATTGTCGCTTTGCGTACTCCTGATCTTGGCAAGGCCAAGTCCGTAATTCGCTTTTAAAATAAATTTACCGAAATCTATACCACCGCCTAAATTAACGCCGTAATCAAAACGCTTTAATTTATTATATTTGGCGTCATCCTGTTCTGAAGTAAACGGATCGTCATTACTAAATTTAATATCGCTGCCGGAGCTGGATGTAATCGGGCCAAACTTTAGGTCAGCGGTGGATTTACCAAAAACACCTGCTGCAATGTATGGTCCCGCATTGATGAAAATATTCGTTTTGGATTTTGCCTCCAATGGAAATTTAACCACTGCATTTAAAGGAACTTCGATATAAATGGGATTAAACTTTGTTTGAATATAATTATCATCGGTAGCGTTGGTAAAATAAGTAGTTGCCTTAGCGCCCTTTCCTGTTAATAAAACACCTGCTTCCAGGTCAAATACATCCGACAAGCCAAACCTGCTCATCAACCCCACATTATAGCTGGGGATCAAATTATTTTTTGCTGTTTGCCCGTCTTTGGTTTTTGTAATGTTGGCAAGGTTCAACCCGCCCTGCACATAAAACTGTGCTTTAGCGCAAATACCCGTCGCAATCAGCAGAGACACTGCCAGCAATTTCCTAAAGATCATAATTCCTGAGTTTTAGAGGTTTTTAATTAGTCAATAGCCCTGGTTAATTTAATGCTATCACTGCTTTATCCTCTTAAACAAAAAGCCTGCCACCGGGTTGTGATGTACAGGCTTTTTGTTTTAATTATCTTAGTTTACTTTAGCAAAGACTGGAAAACCGCGTCATTTACCTTCACGGGATACTTCTTTTTTAGTTCTTCTATCCATTTTTCCTCCAAAAAACTTTGGTAATCATTTATGACAAGCCCCTTTGCTTCATCAAAACTTCTTTGTTGATTTGCGGGGAACATTCTCAACACTTTAACAAAACTTGTGGTGTTATCTCCGCTGTTAACATAAGGAGGCGATATTAATCCCTCGCTGATCGTGGTACCTGCAGGCAATTGTATTTGGGCAAGTTCGTACCTGCCCGAATCTGACTGCAATTTCCCATCACTTTCCTCCGCCACCTGTTTCCAGCCTTTTCCGTTACGCACTGCCGTAGCGGCATCCGCTGCGACTTTGGTATCGGTGCAATTAAATAATAAAATATCCGCACTGGCCGTCCATTTATAATTGCCTTTGTGCCCGTTATAATATTTTTCCAGGCCAATACTGTCATTTGCTGCTTTATTCCATACTTTTCTTTCCATAATTTCAAACAGCATATTACCCTCCTTAAACTCATTCATCTGGTATTTGAAATCAGTGTTATATTCTTCCAGGTGCCTGCGGTAATATTCAAATGAAGTGGTTGCGATATATTTCTCTAAAAGATCATTGTTATTTTCTCCTTTGTATACATCGGTATTGAGTTTGTAGTCTTTTACAAAATTCAACCAATCCGAACCCTTCACATTCTGTTGTGCGAAAGTCAAAATCGTTTTATTATTGATGGGATAATTTCCTACCTGGTTGGCTACAGTTACGCTATCGGCGTATCGAAACAGGTCGGCATCTTTTATGGAGGCATTCCTTTTATACCCCGTTTTCACTTTTACCCACTTTAAGAAATCCGCTTTCACGGCATCAATTCGGGAGTCCTGCGATATTTGTTGTTTTAAAGCAAAAACAAATGCCTCATCACTTTTGTCAGCAGTATTATCGCGCTGCTGCAAACGTTTTACAATATGATATCCATAGCTTGTAAAAATGGGTTTTGAAATTTCACCGTCTTTTTTTAATTCAAACACTCTGCTTTCAAAAGGCAATTCAAATTTGCCGGTACCAAACTCCGGCATTTCCCCTCCATTCATATAGGTTAGTTTGTCTTCGCTGAATTGTTTTGCTAATTGTGAAAAATCCGCACCGGCAATCAACAGCTTATAAATCGAATCCGCCTTCGCTTCAATAGCTTTTATTTCATCTTGCGAAACATCCGGTGGAATGGATAATAATATTTGAGCTATTTTCCATTTACCGGCACTTTTGCGCTCACCCGTATTTTTAAAAAGGTGCAGGGCAGACCTGGTACGATAAAGCTTAGAGAGGCCCCCGGGCTTTAAATTATATACCAGGTTTTCAATATCATAGGGAACAGATAGCGCAGTAATGTATCCCAGGTCCTGTCCTTTTACGGCTGTATATTTTTTACTGATTTCATCCGTTATTTCTGAATAACCGGTTTTGCCTTCCTTCAATTTGTCTGCCAGCTCATTCATTGCCTTATATGCTTTCAATGTATCAGCCGCACTCATTTTCGAATTTATATCCACGAAAAAATGCAGTACATGAATATCCTTCCGGCCGCGCTCTATCGCTTCTGCTATCAACGCGTTCAGTCCTTTTTCATCATTCATGTATCCTTCTGCTACCTGGCTGCGAAAGTTTTGTAAATCGTATTTCATTTGTTGCAAAGTATCTAATTGCAGCTCCTGTGCGGCCCTTACTTTCAACTTGAATTTGGAGTATAGAACAAGGTATTCTTTAAGTGATTGCGCTTTATCTGTAACCGGCGCCTTGTTTTTATTATAGGCTCTTACAAACTCATCCTTGCTTACCGAATAAGGCCCATAAGTAAAAAGCGTTTGAGAAAAAAGTTGTGTTGCCATGAGGCAAACAAAAACCAGTATTCCAATTTTCTTCATTGTGAACCAATTGTTTAGCGTTACTCATTACTAATTATTCATTATTACTTCGTCTTCGGGTTCCATTTCACCTGTAACAATTCATCTAATTGTTGCCAGGATAATTTTTTTCCAATAATTCGTTTTTCATTATCCAGCAGGTATAAGGTTGGAGTAAGTGTAATATCATATAACTGCCGGTAGCTTGGTTTTTGAGCTGCGTTGCTGGCTGTTTCCATTTCCTTTGTCTGGTAAACGTTGATCCAGTCTTCCAGTTTGTGCTCCCGGATAAATTTCATCCATTCTGGTTTTAGATCTTCTTTCGAGTCGGCAGATAATACGCCATATATTTTAACGCCGTGGTTTTTCCAGCTTGCCCGGTAAATAGAATCCAGCCTGGGTATTTCTTCTTTGCAGTGGCCACAGGTGGGATCCCAAAAGCAAACGATGGTATAATCCGCAACCACCTGGTATAAGGGCGAAGGTTTGCCTGTTGTGTCAAGCATTTCCAGGTCCGCCGCTTTTAAGCCGATCAGGTTTGCCATCAACATATAGGCCCTTCGGCTGATTGTTTCCATTTGCTTTTCATTGAGCCAGCTGGTTAGCCCCTTGCTATGATATTTTTCAAACAGGTGCACAAAAACCGCATCCTGGCCCATATACTTTGGATTAATATATTCATCGGTAAGCCAGTTCAATAGAAACCTGTACATTTCCGGGCTGCTGCGGGCCAGCAGTAACTGGTAGTCGGCTTCCTTAATAATACTGTCTGCCTGCGGTACAATGATCTCCCGGTAATATTTTTCAAA
>JBDTVX010000028.1:0-23887 GCA_040007015.1 Ferruginibacter sp.
TTAATAAAATAAACAGCGGCCAGTGAAAATAAAGCGCCAAATAAAACGGGAATTAAAATAATAAAAGGAGCACGTTTCTTGCGGAAATACAATCCTAAAAAAACAATGATAAAAACAACGGTAATGCCCTGCGTTAACAAAGAATCTTTTCTTAATTGCAGGGCGTTACCTACCGAAACGGCCGTGGTTCCAAAATAAAAAGCTGTCGTGCTTTTAAAGCCGGCGCTGCCCAGGCTGTCAATTACTTCATCCAGCCCTTTTAGCAGCAATGCATTCTTGCCTGTGTTATTTGGAGGGTAAGCAGGTTGAATAAACATCAACAGGTGCCGCTGATCCTTTGTTACAATATAACTATCGTACAATTCAAAATTCTCATCGTACTGTAATTGCTGTAATTTTTTCAATCCCAAAAAACTAATGCCTACCGGATCATTGCTGATCATGCTTTTGAGTGCAAAGCCGGCAGGGGAGCTAAGTGTCCTGAAATTCTGTTCCAATGTTTCCTTTACTTTTGCCGGCGTTACCAGGCTATCGATGGAAGCGTAATCCTTGTCATTTAAGTAAATGGGCAAATGGTCACTAACGGTACCGAATAACTCCAATGCCAGGCTGTCATCTACCTTGTAATTTATTTTATTGAAATAGGGCCTGAGCCTGCTTTGTATTGCAGCTACAAAGGGATCGGCAAAAGCTACCAGGCTATCAGGCGCGGCGGCGGCATTGGAATCTTTTAAGGATACTGTGACCACCAGTTTATCAATAAATTTGGAGTTCTTAAAAACCTGGTTCAGCTGATCGGTTTTCTTATCCTTTGGTAATATTTTTGAAATATCTTCTTCAAATTTTACCTGCAGGGCAAAATATCCTGCCAGCACAAAACTTAGCGTGAATGTGATAAAAAAGACCAGCCGGTTCTTTTCGAAATACCTGTAAAAACTTGTAAAAACTTTTGCCATGCAATGGTGGTTACCCGGTAAGAATAGATTTCCGTTTAAATAATCTTAATAATACAAAAGTAAATAATCCTGTTGCCACACCGGCCAAAATTGCCAATGTAACACTTCCGTAGATATATTGCTGCAGGTTTTTTTGAATTGATGCCAGGGTGATTGAATGATTAAACTCCAGGTGGGCGGCAGCGGTTCCCATCCAGAACGCGCCCGTTTTATAGCTTAAAAAAATAATTAACGGGATCATCGGTGGAATACTGATATTGGCCGCAATGATCACCAGAACTTTATTTAACCGGAATAGTACCGCCAGGAAAATAGCCAGCACCAGTTGGAAACCCCAGATCGGGACAATGCCCATGAATATTCCAAAAGCTATGGAAAGCGCCTTATTCTGATCGGTATGAGGGGAATTGAATAAGTGGTCGTTTATAATTTCCTTCCACTTTTTTTTTTCAAATATTTTTCTGTAAAAATCCCGTGGCTTAATATAAAGGAAGGCAATCAGCACAAGAAAGGTATTCAGGATACTGATCCTTGTAAAATCTTTAAAGGGCCTGAAATGAGAAATGCGTTCTTCCTTAGGAGGATAATAAACCGAAACAGGCACGGATGCTATTTCTATTCCTTTCCATGCCGCCCTAACCAGTACTTCTATTTCAAATTCATATTTACGGGTGATAAACCGAATGTCTTTTAATAACGATATAGGATATGCGCGAAACCCCGATTGTGTATCGGGACAATTGATTCCCGTTTCTACCTTAAACCAGAAGTTAGAGAATTTATTGCCGAAACTGCTCTTGCCCGGAACAGATGCCTGTTCCATATTTCTTGAGCCAATGATGATGGCATTTGGCTCCAACTGAAGTTTACCGATAAATATTGGCAGGTCTTTTGCAAAATGCTGACCGTCTGAATCAATGGTAATGGCGAACTTATAATTCAATTCAATTGCAAAAGTGAAAGCTTTGCGGATTGCCCATCCTTTTCCAACATTTTTGGGATAGGTTATTAATTGAACAAACGGAAATTGTTCAACGATCGCAATGGTATCATCAGTTGACCCATCATTTGCCAGAATAATATTATTTGTGTAGAACGCGACATCTTCGATCACACTGGCAAGTGTGGAAGCATTATTATAAGTAGGAATAATAACACAGATCCGGAACATATCAAAATTTTCTCTCACTGTTGCTGAACCGGTCATTGATAAGGAATATTTATAACTTTATGGATTTGCAAATCTATAGTAATCTTAATTGATAATTGGTTACTTAATTGATAATTGATATTTGATAATTCTTTTAGATGATAGTAGATAATGTTAATTTGTAGAGAATAACTTTTGGGAGAAATTTGTTCTACATTTTCAAAACTCATTGCGTACTTTGGAAAATTCCAAATAGCATAGATAAATCAAGTTTGAAACATTATCAATTATCCAATTATCAAATCAATTAATTATGCATTATCAATTATCAATTCATTATCAATTATTCAATCATCAATTATCAGCTAATTATGCCTTTTATAAAATCTTTTTCAATTAATACGGAAAAGCAAAACCCCTTTCCGTTTAATATACCTGCAGTACAATTTTCCAGGGAAATAATACTGAATAATAAAGTAACCATTTTTGCAGGGGATAACGGAACCGGTAAATCTACATTATTGGAAAGCATTGCATATCATTTAAATCTTCCCTTAATTGGCGGGCTTATCAAAAACCATCCGGGTTTTGAGGCGGCTAGAATATTGCAACCTTATCTTAACCTTGAATGGAAAAGACAGACAAATAAAGGTTTCTTTTTCAGGGCAGAAGACTTTAGTGATTTTATTAATGCAGTAGAAAGGGAAAGAATTAAAATAGCAGGTGACCTCAGCGAATTAAAAGGAGTGGTGGACGACAGCATCATTAACGAGATGAGTAAAAGCATGAACTATACACTTCGCTTCATGCGAAAGGACTACGGCGAAAATATGCAGGCTTTCTCACACGGTGAGGCCTATCTTACAATTCTGCAAACCAGAATTGCAGATAAAGGCATCTACCTGCTGGATGAACCTGAAGCAGCACTTTCCCCACTGAAACAACTGTCGCTGATATCTTATATCCTTGAGGTGTTGAAAGATAAGAATGCACAATTTATTATTGCCACCCATTCACCCATATTGATGGGCATACCGGGCGCCAGCCTTTACGAAATACAGGAAACCGAAATGCGGTTGGTGAAATATACGGAAACAGATCACTACCGCATTACAAAAACGTTTCTTGATAACCCGGAATATTATTTAAGATATTTATAAATGTACCACTCCCCCTTTTATTTTATTGAAGAAAAATATCCCCATTTTATTAATTTACCTATAGACACCTGCTTGCATGCAGGTATTTTTCTCTATTGATCAAAATACCGGACCTTACACGCACTTTTTATCCTGGCTTCTATCTATGGTTAACACCAGCTGCTTTTAACTGGCATCAAATTTGATTTAGTAAGTTTGAATTAGAATTTTAAGTAATTTAATAATAGTTTACCAGGCATAACCAGTTTCAATCCTATAAAGGAACAGATATAAAACTTTTTATCCCGGCTATAACAGTTATGACTGATCCAGTTTAAACGCCCGAAATAATAAACCCATTTGAAAACCGCATTGTATATTATTACGTAATTCACGGTATTAACCCCGTCCATTATCCCGGAAATTCTTATGCCCATGCTTCCCTCAAGAATGCAATTAAGATTTGCTGTGCCGTAATAATCTTTTAACCGGCCGGATCTAAAAGATCTGCTTCCCATTTATTTTTAAATGGAGTTAAAGTATCTATTTCTGCCCTGATGCGTATCAAGGTAAAATTACTATGGCTGGTGAAACCATGCGGGCTATTCAAAAACATAAACGTTATTAAATAGCGTAATAAAATGGCTATCAAAGAATGGCCCGGACCTGATCCTTTTTGCCAGCTTTTTATTCTTGCTTTACTTACGGGTACGGATACACGTAACACCTATGAAAACAGCAGTAGTGCGGTGGAAATGATAATTCTATCGCCTGAAGCTTCCCCTGAACCAAACCATCAACCAAAATTTTTGCATATAAAAAACCCATGTGTCATGAAAAAAATTACCCTCATAACCTTGCTCATTGCGTTCGCCCTTCATGGCTTTAGCCAAAAAAAAAGCAGGAAGTATTCCGTTATCAACGATACTTCTTCGGTAGCCATCCATATTGTAAAAGAGCCACGTTTTTTGATCAATATTCATAGCGGCTACGCCATAGGAATGGGCTCTACTTTCAAATTTTACCCGGACGATATAAGCGCGATTACCGTTACCCAGGTGGGTTACAATACACCTGCAAAAACCGCCACTTATGCTAACCCCACCAAGGGGCTTGGCGACGGATTTAAATTTGGATTTGGCGGTTCCTATATCATAAATGACTTTATTAATGTAGGTCTGGATTTTGATTATTTTAACAGCACCATAAAAAAATACCGGGATTCAACTTTTCATCAGACTAATATCCCTGTTCCCAGTCCCCTTATAGCGGATGAAAGTTATTATTCTGAACACA
Organism: Ferruginibacter sp.; assembly: GCA_040007015.1. Taxonomy (GTDB): domain Bacteria; phylum Bacteroidota; class Bacteroidia; order Chitinophagales; family Chitinophagaceae; genus Ferruginibacter. The sequence goes on from JBDTVX010000028.1 coordinate 4,542, forward strand.
ATACACTTTCTTATGATGCCACTTTATTAAGCCTTACACCAAATATCACCTTTAAGGCGATCTCAAGACCAAAATGGTTTTTGTACAATAAGGTGGGCGCCATCATCACTTTCAGACCCAACAGTATCCAGAACGATGTAACGCAAGTTCAGACATCCATGGGTTGGCAAGGCTATTATAAAGATACCAGCACCAATATCACAAAGAAATACGAGTGGGTAATTAATAATCCTGCCTATGGTTTTTTGGGCGCCATCGGGGCACAGGTAAAAGTTGCAGACAAGTTCAGGGCATTTGCAGAAGTGCAATTTTCCCATACGGTGTTTGTGATCCATAAAAGAACACTTACCGATTATGTTGTAGACAAGCAACACATTGAAGGAAGTTTTCCTGTAAGCATGCGCGAATTGGAATTTGTAAAGTCGTTTTCCAGCAACGCCTCCGGCAGCGATCCTAATAAGCCTTCGCAAACCATTGTACAAAGAATTCCTATAGACTATGTGGGATTGCAGGTAGGCTTAACATACCAGTTAAAATAAGTTAAAATGGAAATCAGGTCTGCAGAATATAAAAAAGATAATGAAATGATGATGGCCATGCATCCGTCATGGCGCATTGCACATCCTGTTAAAAGAACGATTATATACTCATTGGTTTTTGTACTAATTGGCCTGGTACTGTCCTTGCTTTTTACATCAGGTATAAATTGGGGCTTCACAGGGCCTGTTAAAAAAATATTGTTTGTAACATTGTTTTTATTGATTGGCATTGGACATATTTTTTCTTTTTCCAAATGGCTTCCCCACCTACATAACCAGGATTCAAAAACCGGGATAATTTACTCGTTACTGCTAGCCCTGCTTTTGAGCCTTGCTACTTTCTTATCATTTGTTTTTAACCGTTTTGAAAATACACAATTAGCCTTAGCAGTTGCAGGCGCTTTTTTGTTGCCCGTAGCCATTCAACACGCATGGCATTACTTTGATTTCATTGCTGTTCCCGAAACATATCAACCCTGGTTTATTCCAAACGAAATTCCGTCAGAAGAAATGGTCGCCCCTTTCCTTGATAATTTACCTGTTGAGATCAAATTAAAAATGAATTATTATGATATAGCCGAAACTTCGTTTAAGGTAACAATCCCGGACAGATTAACATTAGGTAAAATGTTTCACGAGTTCCTTATGGATAAAGAAGCTAAGTCGATAAAAATTCAACTCGCGGACCAGGAACAACAACCATATGCATGGAGATTTTTATTACAAAGGCCATTCAGTATGACCAATGTTGACCCTAATCTGACACTCGCGGATAACAGAATAAAACCAAAAGATATTATCCTGGCGGAACGCATTAAAATCTCTTTACCATCACCCGGTTATCATCCACCAAACTATACTTAATATGAACCCCGATAATAGCTCTTACAGAAGAAAAAGGCTGCTGGTTTTTTCTTTGATATTACTGGCAACAGTAGGGATCGCATCATTTTTGATACTTACGCTGTGGCAAAACGAGGATCCTACTCCTGCTGCAAAAGTGGAGAAAACCGAACAGGCTTCCGTATCACCGGTTCATTATAACCTGATCCAGGCAGATAATGAGCTATTAACCAGCCGGCTCAACTCGCTGCAGCAATTAGATCAGCAATATGCCGGACTTTTACCTAAATCGAACGACAAAAAACTATACGATTCTATCAATCAATTGATCTTTCTGCAGGAAAAGGTGTTTCGCGGGTCAATAGACAGTATTTTTTTAAATACGCCTAACCAGGCTGATAGTGGCTTCACTAAATTATTCAATAATATCGTTGATTCTTATAAATCAATATTAGAAAACCGCCGTTCAATGAGCAGTTTACGTAACGCCATTAACCTGGGTAAAGACAGTGTGACCCCTGACGGAATGGACCTGCTAAAAACACAAAACGAACTGCAGGAAAAAAACAACCGGATTGCTTCTTTGGAAAGTGAATTAAAGGCGATGACACAAAATAAAGTAAATGCTGTGCCACAAACGGTAGCTGCACAAAATGAAAATACGGCGGTGCTAAAAGAAAATATTGCGACACAGGAAAGTAAAATTGCAACCTTAACTGCTGCATATTACAGTCTGAAGCAAGATAACGACAGGCTCCTGAAACAACAGAATGATGCACCTAAAACTGCGGGCACCGGTGAATTATCTTTTAAAACCAAAACGGCTGCCCTACAGCAAAACATAGACGAACTGAATGCAGAATTGCGTCTTGCGCAGGTTGATTGCAATCTTTCCAGGGTGGATGCGGGCCAGATCATTTCAAACTCAAGGCAGAGAAAAGAATTACTGTCAGAAGCATCCGGCATATTAATGAGCCTGGCCAAATCAGATGATGCAGAAATTAGAAAAAAAGTGCAGAGCAAAATAGTCCGGCTTAACCAGGTGGCTGCCAATTCAAGGGATTAAAAAGGTATGCATCGTTTAATGTGCAGGAATTTAACAGGCACATGATACCCAACAGTATAGTTATGAAAATTACTTTAGCATCGCCCGATAAGAAATAATTTCCTACACAAAACTATACTCTAAAAAAATTGTGGGCACATTTCAAATTTTCAAAATAAAGAATTAACTTCGATTTTGTTACTTACGATCCATCACCACTTTCCTATTAATTACTCTTTTTTATATGTAGTGCTGCTGCATGTTTTATCCCCTAAAATCTCCCTGATCCCGGCATTCGCTTGAATTTTGATCCTTAATGATTTAAGCTGCTTTTTTCATATACACAAATTACCTTATGAAGAGGATATTCTTTTTCCTAATTACTTTTTTAGTAATTGCAAAAATATCTGTCGGGCAAATTTACACATGGAACGGATTAATGTCAACTGATTACCAGGTTCCGGAAAACTGGACACCTGTCAGAACAGGTTTTTCCATCAACGATACATTGTCCTTTAATCCGGCCTCACCAATCAGTGTTACCAATGTGGCTAATCAAACAGTTGGCGCCATTCAAATTGCAACAGGCACCAGTTCGGTTACTTTTTCTACCAACCTGCCCACCAATGCATTAACACTTGGAGCTATTATGCCCATCATTTATACGTCAGCCGGAAGGGTGCTGGCAGGCGATTTTCTTACCATTGAACTGAATAATTCCAACCCGTTTACAATTAGTTCGGGTACTTTTGGCATAGCCCCGGGCCATGGAGGTAAAATTCGAATAAGGGGGGCATTGATATTGGCAGGCGGTACGCTGGATATTGATGTGGCAGGCACCGGCGGCGCTACAATTAGCGGCCCTTCCGCCAGCATTACCTATATTTCCGGTACTTTTTCAAGTACAAGGCCATCTTCAATTACCTGGGCGGCAGGTTCTAATTATTACCATGCGGCCAACGGATCGACGCCATCTGCGATACCTGTTGCTACATGGCAGGCGGGTTCAACCTGCAATATTACCGGCATGAATGGAGGCACAAGCGCCCCGACAGGATTTGCAGGTATTAATTTCGCAAATTTTACCTGGAATTGCGTTTCACAAAATAGCAATATCGATTTATTGCCTGCGGGGGCAGTTCTAAACATTGTTGGAATTTTATCTATTGCCAGTACGGGCGGGGCCAACAAGGCACTTCAGCTATCTGCTGGTAATGCAACGGTAAGAGTAGGTTTATATACTCAAACCGGGGGCACTCTCACTTTACAAGCCGGGGCAGGTAATACCAATTTAAGGGTATCCGGTAACTTTTCTCAAACAGGGGGAGTTTTAGATGGAGTTGGAGGCTCATCTGCAGGTGTGGCTGTCCTTGACCTAAAAGGAAATGTAACCAGGAGTGAAGGTGCATTTTGGCAATCAACCAGCAGCAATCCCGGATCAGAATTTATTTACCAGTTTTCAGGCACTGCAATCCAGACGGTAAATGTTTTGTTAGGGACATGGAATTCCCCAATTGCGGGCAGGTGCAGCATTTTGAACAGTAATACAGATATTATAAACGGCATTAATCTAACAGGCATATTGAAAGTTTGTAATACCAACAGTTCCCTTCTGCCCGCTACTTTAACAATGAATGGCGTAATTACCGGTAGTGGCGGGGTCACTTATACCGGGCCTGGCCTTGGCGGCAACTCATTAATTTACGGCGGCAATTTTTTTCAAACTGCATCCAATGTTGAATTTCCTGCATCAGGCGGTCCACTTAATGTAACTATCAATAATGTACTCGGCGTTAATTTTCCTTCAAATTTTAACCGTACCATCACCGGCAAATTGTCAATGTTAAATGGTAACCTTGCCGTAGGCGATGGAAATACTCTTTCGCTGGCAAATTTAACTTTGGCAAACCAATTGAATTATACACGCGGTTTTATTACAACGGGTACACTCGGCAGGTATTTCCCTACATCCGGACTTCCTTTGACAGCCGGGACAAACTCCCTTTTTCCATTTGGATCAGGTGCAAATGCCCGGTTTTTGAATATATTTTTTTCTTCCACGGTTTTAAGCGCCGGCACAGCGGGTATGGTATATGTTACCCACTCTCCTATTGTGGACGCAACAGCCATATCATTACCTGACAATAATCCCCTACCTACGACATTGAATAAAAGAACCAATACCAACTGGGCCATCAGTACCGGGGGGTTTAATTTAGGCGCGGGCGGAGAAACCGTTTCATTAACAGCTGTAGGTGGCCATATTGGATCAGTGAATGATTACACCTACCTGCGCCTGACTGATGGAATAACGCCGGATTTCGGTACCTTGATAGCAACCACCGGCAATAATGCCGTACCCACAGTGGGTAAATCAAAGTTGTCGCAGGCAGACATCAATAAAGTGCTTTACATTGGAAGTGATAGCCACAACCTTTTGATAATTATCACCTTTACCTGGACAGGTTTGGGTGGCAATACCAACTGGGTTACTCCCGGCAACTGGACCGGTGGAGTAGGATATCCGAATGCGTCCACAGATATCGCCATTATTAATTCAACATCCGGTGAGCAGCCAACCGTAAATACAGGCACAGGTATAGATGTTTACCGCCTGACTGTAGGTGCAGGAATAACTTTAACGATGCTTGGTACTTCCGTGATGAATGTATTTGATATTGTAAGTTTTACGGGTACAGCAGATTTTGCTCCATCGAGTACCTTTGCATATACAAGTTCAGGTAGTACCCAAAATATTCTCAACATTCCTTATGGTGGTCTTGCTGTTTCGGGAACGGCTCAAAAAATTTTACCCCCCACCATTGCATTAACAGGGTTATATTCTATTTCGGGGGTGGCGCCAAATGCAACTGCAAATAGTAATACTTTTATTTATGCTGGTGCCGGGGCGCAATTTATATCGCCCGCAAAGTACTATAATCTTACCATTACGGGTAATCGCGGCGGGGCGCTGATCACCATTAGCGGCTCTCCGCAAAATCCAATTGATATACAAAATATTTTTGATGTCAGTTCATTAAGTAATGATTCTGTATCCGCCGCCGGAAGTGTTATCAATTTTAGTAATACCGGCCCGCAAACCATACCCGGCTTTTATTACTATGATATTACAAATACCGGCAACGGCCCCAGAACGCTGGATCCATTGGGCTCTTCCAATAGTGCCCATGTTATTAAAACACGTACCTTCTCCCGTGGATCCGGCGCTATTACTATTAGTAATTCAAAGATAGAATTGTATGTTTCGGGAACCAGGAATACCTCCTATGTATCGGCAGTTTATTACGATCTTACTATTAGCGGGGACCTGAAGAATTTTATCCTTGATCATGAAACGGGTGCTATCGTATCTGTTGCCGGTACTTTCCATTGCGCCGTTACCAACTTTCAACAAGGCTCCAATGCTTTTCAGATTTTCTTTAATGGCACCGGCGATCAAACCATTACCGCATTTAAATCCAATAGCGCCACCAATACTCCTGCTTTTAAATATAGTAGTGTGACTATCGCAGGCGGCAATCGAAATGTAATATTGGGCGGAGCAGGTACAGATACGATAGCAATAACAGGAAGCCTTACACCGGAAACAAATGCGGTTAATGGCAGCTCATCTCCTTTTGCGGCCGGCAAGGGTTTTATCGTTGCAGGAAGTACGGTTGATTTTGGAAGCGTAGGATCGATAATCCCCAGTCTTAAACCTGCTTTAACCGGAACCAACAATTATAATAATGTTGTTGTGAGCAGCGGAACCAGGCTCATCGCCACCAACATGACAATTGACAGCGATCTGACCCTTTCAGGAACGGATACAGTATCCCCGACCATTTTAACTGTTGGAAATGGCAGCAATATCATGGCATTAAAAATTCTTGGCAACCTTTCTGTAACCGGGAACGCTCATATTTCAGGCAGGGCAAATAAATTCGGGCTCACCAACAAGAAACAATAATCATTAAATAAGCCTTCATTTCAATAGCCACAAATGACAAATTGGAAATGCCGGTTTTATTACAACTTCAAGTGTGGCGGGATATATTCGTCCTTCTAACTCGTAGACTGTTGATCCGAAGAGAGTCATGCAATGATTTTTGGGGCCGGACTGAAGTACTCCTATTAAGCTTCATTGGCGTCGCAGCCGAAAGCTATCGGCTCTTGTGCGTTTTATCTTTTTTGAACCTGATTGCGCTTTGCTGAATAGAGGTGACACCTTTTAAAAAGGTGTCACCTCTATTCAGCAAGAATTTAGGAGAACCAATCATACAGGATAAGCAGCAAGGCCTGCTTTCATTGCGCCTTCAATGGTACCATTAACATGATTGCTTCCAGGGAACATCCATTCATCCGGATCATAAGTTTCCGAACTCCACTTAAAGATCGCAAACTCCCAATTGTTAATATCGCCTGTATATTTTAACCTGGCAACCGGTGAGAACAATTCATATTCTTTTCTGCCAGGATAGAGAAAGTTGGCTTTAAAATTAGCCATATACAATACATCCGTAGAGCCCTTAAAGGTCTTCTTATTAAAAGCATCAATTATTGCAGTTACTTCGGCTTGAATTTCTTTTGTTATAGGGGCCTTTGCCATTAATAAAGTTTGATTTTCCGGCTACAAAATTATGATCTTGTCATAAAAAATTTCCGCACTAATATCGTAAAATTGTATTAATTAAGATATACCAGGTATCTGCGGCTTATCTCCCAAACTTGTACCGGGATTGGGCAGCTAACACTCACTCAAACTAATCGGGATATTTACTGCCAGGCCGCCATCCGCAGTTTCCTTGTATTTGCTGTTCATATCCAATGCCGTTTCCCACATGGTTTTTATCACTCCATCCAAACTTACTTTAGCGAAATCGGGTGAACTTTGTAAAGCCAGCTGACAGGCGGTGATCGCTTTTATGGCGCCCATTGTATTTCTCTCTATACAAGGTATTTGTACCAGTCCGCCAATGGGATCGCAGGTTAATCCAAGATGGTGCTCCATCGCGATTTCTGCAGCCATTAGGGTTTGTCGCTGGGTACCGCCCATACATTCCGTTAGCGCGGCGGCAGCCATCGCACTGCTTACCCCGATCTCTGCCTGGCAACCACCCATTGCCGCGGATATGGTAGCGCCCTTTTTGAATATGCTACCTACTTCCCCTGCAGTTAATAAAAACCTGATAATACTGTCATCGCTGCTGCCTTCACAAAAACTAATATAATACTGGAGTACGGCCGGTATTACGCCGGCAGCTCCATTGGTGGGTGCGGTAACCACCCTGCCGAAGGAAGCGTTTTCTTCATTGACTGCCAAAGCAAAACAGCTTACCCAATCCAATGTGTATTTAAAATCGTTTCCCCCCTGCCGTATGGTGGCTATCCAACTGTCGTAACCAGTGTAAGGGCGATCATTAATCAAGCGCTTATTCAACTGGAACCCACGACGCTTAACGTTTAGCCCTCCGGGCAACATACCTTCCGTATGTGATCCCCTGAACATACATTCCTTCATCACCCGCCATATATTCAATGACTGTTCCTTTACTTGTTCTTCAGTGCGCCACGTCAGTTCATTTTCCATTACCACTTCACTAATACTCATCCCCGTTTTCATACACCAGTGTAAAAGATCGTTGGCAGTATTGATGGGAAAAGGCAATATTGGCTGGTCTTTTCCTGCCGCCGATTCTCCCTCTTTTATTACAAAGCCTCCACCTATGGAATAATAAGTTTCGGCCAGTTTTTCCCCATTGTGCAAACTCACCAAAAAAGTCAAAGCATTGGGGTGAAAAGGCAATGACTCGGCAAATAAAAATTCAATATCTTCTGAAGGATCAAAATCGATTTCATGCCTGCCGCTCAATAACAATTTCTTCATGGCCCTGATATCGTTCATTTTGGCGCCAATCAGGGTTACATCAAATGATACAGGGTCATCGCCGCTTAAGCCTAATTGAACTGCTATATCGGTTCCATGGCCAATCCCTGTTTTTGCTAGAGAGCCGTATAGCAATACTTCGATATTTTTTACCTGCTGTAAAATATTTTTATCGTCCAGTGATCGTAAAAAACGCAACGCCGCTTTCCATGGTCCAAGCGTATGGCTGCTACTGGGCCCTACGCCTATCTTGAACATATCAAATATGGAAATGGCTTCGTGGCTCAAAGGCTACTTTTATTTATTGAACATTTACCAACTCTATTTTGAAAACTAAATTTGAATTGGCAGGAATGGGTCCATACGCGACAGCTCCATAAGCAAGGGATGGAGGAACATACAGAAGAATGGTCCCTCCTTTCTGAATTAAAGGAATACCTAGTTGCCAGCCCGGAATTAATCCACCCAAAGTAAATAAAGAACCGCTGGGATCTCTTTTATAGCTGCTATCAAAACCAGTCCCGTTTGTTAAACTGCCTATATACTTAACCGTTACATCGGAACAAACAGAGGCTGTAGCACCTGAACCTGGTGTAATGATGTTGTAAAAAACGCCACTTGGATGTTGGGTATAAGGTAATGAACGGGAATCGAGCCATGCTTTTAGATTGACGGTTTCTGCAGCAACTGCTACCGCAGTAGTAGTAGTGTAAGGGCATTTATCTGGTTTGGATTTGTTACAGGCCGCTAATATTAAAGGCAAAGCCAGCATAAAAAAAAGTTTGTTTCGCATGTTCTTTTTTAATTAATGAATGTTTATTTGTTGTCGGATTTATTTTCTTTTGATTTTAATTCTTTATATAATTGTTCATTCATTTCCCATTTGTACTGCATCCTGAAATAGGAATAAAAAATTACTATTCCGATCATTGCGATCACCGCAGTAACGAACATTCCCGGTGATGTTCCTGATATTTTCATATACCAGTCAGGAAAAAAAAGCCTTACAACTATTACCAGCAAAATGATTGGAAGTGCAAACAAAAGTGCCATGGGAAATCCTCTCATCACTTTACTGATAAAAGTATTTTCAATTTCCCGGTTACGCTCCCAATAGCGCAAAAACGCCGTTTCCTTTTCACTGATCATTGTGCAAAGTTAACCAATTAATAGATTGTAGTTTTGCAAATTGATTAATATTAAGTAGGTTTGATTCAACGAAATAAATATTTGTGAAAATAGAACAACTTATCGTTCAATATTTGTACCTCAACAAACAGCTGACCCTGCAGGGCATTGGTACTTTTAAATTGGATCCTTCTGTGATATTGCCTGCCGGAAATGAAAAAGAAAAAGATTTTGTAATGCCGGAGAATGCATTTCAGTTTGAATACAATTTAAAGGCCGGGGAAGATGAAGGGTTGGTTAAATATATTGTTCTGCATACCAGGAAAATATTGCCCCTGGCATCATCCGACCTTGAATCCTATGCTATGCTGGCAAAACAATTTTTAAATATCGGTAAGCCACTTGTTATTGAAGGCGTAGGAACCATACAGAAAAATCAACAGGGAAATTACCAGTTTATCCCTGGAGTTTTCATTACCCCCAAAATTGATGATATCCCTAAACAGATAAGAGAAAAAAGAGATGAAAGTGTATCGTTTGAAAGTGAGGCCAAAGTAAATAACAGCCGCAGGAACCTGATGGTATTTATCACCGTACTGGTGATCATACTCGTAGGACTGGGGATTTATTATGTGCTGATGAACAGAAAGACAAATGAGCCTGAACAATCACCTCAGCAAGCCGAATCAATAACCGATACAACCAGGAAGGATACATCTATCAAAACTATTATTGATACTGGCGTTACAATTGCCGCTCCCATCATTAAAACCGAAGGCAGCACTTTTAACATTGTATTAAAAAGTTACCCCACATCCGAAGCGGCACAAAGAGCCCTTAGAAAACTTAGAGCCTATGGCCATAAACTGGTAGTACTGACTGATGACTCTTTAAATTACGAATTAGCCATGCCATTTAATACGCCTCTATCGGATACGTTAAGGACCAAAGATTCCCTGCAAAAATTTTTTGGCGGCAGCCCTTATGTAAAATTTTAACCGGTGTCAGTTTCACAGCCCGGTTAGTTTATTCCTATATGATAAAAATACCCTCCCAGGTATCTGTTCCTGGATTTTGGTTGTTGGTACTGATCCACCTGGTAGCAATCCAGTATGGGTTTTTGTGGTTGCATTTTATTACAAAGCCATTGCTGATGCCAGCCCTGGTGCTGATATTGCTCGACGCCGGTGTGAAGGCAGATGGTAAAGGACTGATTGTAACGGGATTGTTTTTTTCGTGGCTGGGAGATGTATTTTTATTATTTGAATCCCGGAACCCGATGTTTTTTATTTTTGGGCTGGCAAGTTTTTTGATTACACATGCCTGTTATATTATTTTCTTTCTATCGATAAAATCTGTAGCGCCCTCACTTTTAAAAAAACACCCTCTCTATATTTTATTGATCCTGGGCTATGGTGCCGGACTGGTTTGGCTGATCTTTCCATATTTAGGCCAATTAAAGATCGCGGTCACCGTGTACGCTGCTATCATTTGCAGCATGGTGCTTTGCAGCATTCATGTTTACCAGAAAGTAAAGGCGCCTGCCAACAGGTATTTTGTCTCAGGAGCAGTATTGTTTGTATTGTCTGATTCCATACTGGCAGTCAATAAATTTTACCGGCCCATGCCTCTTGCCGGTATTTGGATCATGCTGATTTATTGCGCGGCACAATTTTTTATTGTACGGGGGCTGTTGGAAAAGGGGAAATGAAAGTATAAGAAGTATATAGTATATTAAGTATATAAAGTAAGAGCGATGAAGTTTATGATTTCTTTAAAATCGAATTAAATATAGCAAAAGAACTGCTTGCAGGTATCCAAACTTCTAAAAACTGGATACCCCGCAAGCGGCTCTTTGGTTTAGGTAGTATTTTTATTGTATCATTACTTTTCCATTATAAACATTTTCGCCATGACTTTCGATATAAAGCAGGTACATGCCTTTACTTAATGTCTTCGCTATTTTATAGGTGCTTACTTCTTTGGTCAATAAAATCTTTTGTGAGGATATTTTTTTACCGTCCACGCTATACAGCCCGATAGAGCCATCGCCGGGCTTTGCACCTGAAGATAGAATATAAACCTGGTTTCCCTGAACATAGGGAAGCACTGTTATTCCCTGGCTTATACCCAGCTTCACCTGAATGGTCTTATAGAATTTTTTCTGTGCGTCCTTATCAGTTTGTGAAATACGGTAGTAGGTATTGCTGTAAGGCTGAAGATCTGTAAAGGAATACTGGTGCCCCGAATTTTCAATTCCTTTGGTCACAGTTACGGTGGTTATTGTTTCAAATCTTTGGCCATCCATGCTTTTTTCAATAGTGAAGAAGCCGTTGTTCACTTCATTCGTAGTACCCCATTCCAGCAATATGCTTTTTTGGACGGGCTTACCACGGAAGTAAAGCCAGTTAACAGGCAGTGTGTTGCAGTCTCCGGAAGGTGAAGTGGCAATTACCGCAGCAGTACTTAGGGAACCACCGGTAGTAAGCGCCCTTCCATTAAGTGTAGTACCTGTATTCATGGTAATTGCCCCGTTGTAACAAACAATCGTACCATTGAAAACCGAATTGTCATTGATATTTGTAGCGCCATCTACTACCCAATATACATTTTTTGCACGCGTTCCGTTTATCAGCAACACTTTTGCAAAAGTACTTGTTGAAAGGGCGCCTTTTATTTTGATAACAAAAACGGCATTCACATTACCCAGCGCGTTCAGGAAAAGTGAATCCGTAAATGTAGCGGCCCCATTCATAAGATAGGTATGGGGCGTTAGAACAAGGTTGCTTCCAAACTGGGCAGGATACAAAAGCTCAATATCATTGGGAAGTACGTTGAGATAATTATAGGCGCTAAGCAAATCTGCCGCTGCAGCGGATGTATATCCATCGGGGATAGGATGAATAAACCCAGTTACGTACAAGGGATCATAACCTACCGTTAAACCGACATTCGTACCAACATCTCCCGTAATATGTGTAATGCCGCTGTTGGTAACCGATCCGTTAGCAGAAAATATTGCAAAACAGCCTGAACTGGCAAAAGCAGGAGCAGGGGGGCCCGTCAATATAACGCTTCCACAACCGGTTGGGATATATGCCAGTACTCCGTCAACAGCTACAGCCCCGGCAATAGAGAGGGCTCTTCCTTCAAGTGTATCGCTGGTATTCATGTTAATTGCAGCATTGTGGGCGACAATCGTTCCCCGCATAAAAACTTTGGCAGCAATGTTTACCCCACCTTCTATTTTCCAAAATACATTGCATGCCAGCGCCCCATTGATCAGTTTGACTTTGGCATTCGCGTTTGCAGAAAAGGCAGCCTCAATTTGAAAAATAAAGACTGCGTTTGGATTTCCTTTTGCATCTAAGTAAAGATTTGAGTTCAATGTTGCTACTGCCGTAATATGGTATACGCCTGAAACAAGTGTATCCCCGTTTCCAAGTAATGGCGCCGGAAAGAAAGTAGGAATCGCGGCATTGAGTTGATTATATGCAATCAGCAGGTCTGCTGCTGCCTGGCCGCTTGCTCCGTCATTGTCGTGCATCACACCGTTCACATTTCCAAAACCGGTACTGGAGCCACTATTGGTACCTACATTACCGGTAACCTGCGAAATTCCGGAGTTACTAACCGCTCCGACAGTAGTGAAGAGCTCAAAACCGGCTGAAGTACCCAAAGAAGGAGCCTGTGCAAAATTTACATTGGAGACTAATAACAAGCAGATAGCCGTTACAACAGCGTTTAATTTATTTTTCATTTGAATTGGCTTTTAATTAAGTTAACGTACAAATGCAAAGATGCGAACCTTTAAAGATGTAAATGTTATACTTTAATTGAAAAAAATTACACAATTCACATGTTTTCAAAGTAATGCTTATATTTTACTTCAACTTTCCATAAATGGGAAAAATAAATGCAATTTTCCTGCTTCATTGAAATAAATGAGAGGCCATGCAAGATTTAATTATAGGAAATAACTTAATGACTAAATTCGGACCACCCAAATTTTTAATTTCAATTTATTAATCCTTTCTTTCTTCATTCTGTATTCCGAACCAAATTCTATAACTAAAGTATTAAATAACCTGATTAATCCAATTTAACAGGATCCCTGGTGCAACCCTCCCGGAATTTAAGTTGTCACTCAATAAACAAGTTATGAAACGCTCAAATGGCTTATTAATCGCAGTAATATTGTTGGCTTATGTGTCCTGTAAAAAACAGCCCGGTCCAGTAAATGAAAAAAATTACGCGCCTCATTATATTGCTTTAAATAAGTACCAACCTGTTAACATGGATGGAGAAATACTGACCTGCTCCCTGGATAGCGTTATCCAGGATTCCCGATGCCCGGTAAATGCAACCTGCGTTTGGCAGGGAGTAGCGGTTGCACGCTTTAAGATAAGCCGGAAAAATATTCAAAATACCATTACGCTGGCGACTTTTAAATTCGGGGAGTATGATACGAATACAACTGTAGCAGGATTTAAAATTGAATTAATAAATGTATCCCCCTATCCGGAATTAGCTATCCCGCATAATTACAATGATTATGTTGCTGAAGTAAAAATCACGAAGCTTTAGGGTGAAGATGACAGCCTGGATGCCGGATGAATTAATGAATATATATTAATTTGACCATTCCCCTTTGACATTTATAACGCATAACTCAAAACTCTTAACTGATCATTCATAACTCATCACTCATGTTTTCTTCCTAACATTTCTCCAGCGCCTGTAAAATATCCTCCAGGATATCATCTACGTGTTCGAGCCCCACGGAAATGCGTATAAGTCCCGGCGTTATATTGGTCGCAAGACGCTCATCTTCGGTTAATTTAGCATGGGTAGTGCTTGCGGGATGGGACGCAATACTTCGTGTATCGCCCAGGTTGGCGGTAAGGGAAAGCATTTTCAGGTTATTTAAAAATGTACGGCCGCTTTCAAGTCCGCCGGATAAATTAAAGCAAACGATACCACCACCATTTTGCATCTGGCGGATCGCTATCCCGTATTGCGGATGGCTGGGCAGGAAGGGGTATTTTAAAAAGCTTATTTTGGGATGATGTTCCAAAGCCTTTGCAATATGCAAGGCATTCTTTGCATGCCGTTCCATACGCACATCCAGTGTTTCGAGACTCTTGCTTAATACCCAGGCGTTAAAGGGCGACAGGGCCGGCCCCGTACTCCGGCAGAATAAATAAATCTCCTGTATCAATTCTTTTTTACCTACGATCACGCCTCCTAAAACACGGCCCTGCCCATCGAGCCACTTGGTGGCGGAATGCAGTACCAGGTGTGCACCAAAACCAATAGGGCGCTGGTTAACGGGAGTGGCAAAACAATTATCTACATTTAAAATAAGGTTATATTTTTTTGCCAGCGCACTTATCACTTCAAGATCAATGATCGTTAACCCCGGGTTGGTGGGGGTTTCGATATAGATCATTTTTGTATTTGGCTGAATGGCTGCCTCCCACTCTTCCGGTTTATCAGCGCTTATATAATTATAGTCGATACCATAATTGGGCAAATATTTTTTGATCACGGTATGTGTACTTCCAAAGATAGAATTACAGGCTAGCAGATGGTCGCCTTTTTTTAAGACCGCCATAAAAGAAGCAAACACGGCGCTCATACCGGAAGCTGTTGCATAGCCTGCTTCGGCACCTTCCAGCGCTACCATTTTATCTGTAAATTCTTTTACCCCCGGATTACTAAAGCGGCTATAAATATTATCGTCGCTTTCATCCGCAAAGGCAGCCCGCATCTTTTCTGCATCATCAAAACAAAAACTACTGGTTAGGAACATCGGAGTGGAATGTTCCATTTCATTTGTACGTTCGGTTTGTATGCGGATGGCTTCTGTTATTGGGTTCATATTGTAATTGATCGCCCCATCCCTACCCTTCCCAGAAGGGAAGGAACGCGGATGGGTGGTTTTAAAATGGCATCACTCAAATTTTTTCGGATCGAAAGAATTTAAAATGATGCATTTAGATTAACAGAACTAAGGTTTTAAGAACAAAACGTACTAAAAGCTCAATAAAGATAAAATGTACAAGAGTGATTATTTTTTCTTTTTAGTAAAAAGATAAAATAATATTTGCCTTTGAAGCCTGCCCGACTGCGTCATTCAGGCGGGCTTAATTGAAATTCAATAGCCGGAACAAAAAAATCTTCCGATCTGGCGCTCTATCTTTGATTTTTGAATTAACGTAAACGGTTTGCCATTCGCAGCATTAGCCAGCGGAGTTTGGGGCAGCTATATTCACCCTTACTTCCCAGGTTAAATTGGTGCCGCCACGCCTGAGTGTTTCAGCTACGGAGCAATACTTTTTCATGGATAATTCACAGGCCCTTTCTGCTTTATCGACATCAATATTGCCGGTCAGCTCAAATACAATTTTTACATCTTCCCAAAGGGAGGGCTCCTTGCCGCTTTCTCTTTCTCCTACTATCTTCATAGAAAAATGATCGATGGTCTGACGCTGTTTTTTTAATATCATCACGATATCAATACCGCTGCATCCACCCATCCCCATCAGCAATACTTGCATTGGGCGGATGCCAAAATTTGTTCCCCCGCTTTCGGGGCTGGTATCCATTTTTATTGTATGCCCGTTAGCATTTACCGCCTCAAAACCAAAATCACCTTCAATTCGATTCACGTTTATTTCTATCATTTCGCAATATTTTTACAAATATAATTCCTGCAAGCCTTTACTTTGCATTTTTTACATGTATACTTAAGTTATTGAATGAAGTTTTTTCATTATCCCCATCATATAGAACTGGAAAGCGGCGGCTCACTGCCCGAACTTACCGTTGCCTACACCACGTATGGTACAATGAATGCAGAAAAGAGTAATGTAGTATGGATCTGCCATGCGCTTACGGCCAATTCCAATGTTGCAGACTGGTGGGCAGGTGTAGTAGGCAACGATCATGTAATCGACCCTGGCAGGTATTTTATTGTTTGCGCCAATATACCCGGCTCCTGCTATGGCAGTACCGGCCCTCTCAGTATCAATCCTGTTACCAAAGCACCTTATTACAGCAGCTTCCCTTTAATTACCATCAGGGATATGGTAAAGGCGCATATGCTTTTGCGGGAGCACCTTGGTATTGAAAAAATATTTTTACTGATGGGTGGCAGCATGGGTGGCTACCAGGCATTGGAATGGTGCATCATGGAAAAAAATAGTATTGAACATTTGCTTTTATTAGCTACTTCCCCCACCGAAAGCGCCTGGGGCATTGCTACCCATACGGCGCAGCGCCTGGCGATAGAAGCAGACGACTCCTGGCAATTGCCGTCACCCGATGCGGGTGCAAAAGGTTTAAAAGCTGCAAGAGCGATTGGCATGCTTACCTACCGCAATTACGGAATAATGGTTCAGCAGCAAACGGATCCCGAAATTGAAAAACTGGATAATTATAAAGCATCTTCCTATATCAATTACCAGGGAGATAAGTTAGTACAGCGCTTTAATGCCTTCAGCTACTGGCTGCTTACCAAGAGTATGGACAGCCATCATCTTGCAAGAGCAAGAGGCGGGCATTTAAAGACCCTTTTACGGGGCATTACCCAAAAAACGCTGATCATTGGAATCACCAGCGATATCCTTTGCCCCGTGGCAGAACAACAGTTCCTTGCGCGCTATATACCCAATGCAAGGCTGGATATAATTGATTCTGATTATGGGCATGACGGCTTTATGATAGAGTCGAAAATTATATCGCAACACCTGGCGGAGTGGTTAGGTGAAAATCCTTAAATATTTATTTCAATTGCGCAATATGTAATAGCTCATACCAATCTTCCTGCGATAACTTTATTTCAGTAGCGGTTGCCGCATTTCTAATTCTTTCTTCATTGAGCGATCCTATTATCGGGAGCGTGCCCAATTGCATTAACCATGCAACCGCGGTTTGCTCAATATTAGCGTTGTGCTTTAACGAAATCTCCGATAATTTTGACCTCAGCAATTCTGATTTCGGATCCAGTCCGAATAATATTTTACCATCCGCCAAAGGAGCCCGGGCCAAGGGCTTACTATATCGTTGTTTGATAAAATCTATCCGGCCGTCTTCAATGGCGGATATATTTAATAAATTTAGTTCCACATGATTGGTTACAATGGGAACCGATAAATAAGATGCCAGTTGCTGGTGTTGGAACACACTGAAATTAGACACCCCCACACTTTTTATTTTACCTTGCTTCACCACCTGCATTAAGGCTTTGGCGGTAGATTCAAGATCACTTAAATGATCAATATGGTCCAATAAAAAAACATCCAGGTACTCAGTGTTCAATCGTAGCAGGGAATTATTTACGCTGTTGATGATATGATCAGCGGAAGTATCGTAATAAGTAAACCCTTTCGCCGACTTACAAATACCACATTTACTAAACAATACGATGTCATCCCTTTTAAAGGATTTCATTTTTAAAACTTCCCCGAAAGATTTTTCAATTGAAAAATCACCATACATATCGGCGTGATCAAAAGTGTTGATCCCCAGTTCCAGGCAAAGGTTCACGATCTTTTCAATTCTTAGCACCGTATCATTGCCCTGGTTCTTCCATCTCCAAAACCCATAAATTGCTTCTGAAACTTTTGGTCCGGAATCACTTAAATATACATTCTTCATAATGATGTTTACAATTTTTAATAACGGGCTTATTATAAAATGAGCGCCCCGTAAGCTATCCATCCATCGTTTATATTTTATAGGATGATATTACCCTAATTGGTTGGTGGGTGCAATTTACAGAAATTGATATGCAAATTTAGTATCTGCCAAAAAATAAACGGCGGGGATAGTGTATGCTATTAAAGTGGCGGTTTATTTGTGACCTGCAAATGCTCCGTCATTGTATGACTGCGTGGAGGTGCCTGGTTAAGAATAAAAAAGCTTCCGTATGGAAGCTTTTTTATCTTAATCACCAGCATTACAAACCTGATTTACGATTTTACACAGGTTTAGCGATTGGTGTTTCAGAGGCTTAATCGTAGTTCCGCTAACATGGCTGCTGTTATGTATTTTCTGCATAAATTAATTGGTTGCATTACATTACTCAAGTGGTAATTGATAACAGCTTTTAATATCGCATATGTTAACTTCCATCTCAACATCATACTGTAAGAAATTTAATAAGCGTTTTTTAAAATTTCGCTGTTTGCCTTTTGGTTTTAACCGGGCGATCTTACTTACAGCAGCTGCTGTTGGATTGCATAAAGTTGCACCCATAATAAATCAAAAACAATGATTACAATCATATTTTTAATATAGTTTTTCTACGTAAATGATGAGAGCTAATATCCTGATTTGCTGATGTGCCTGCCCGGCCGGATAATCTGTTAACGTGGTTGAAATTGCCTTTTGAAACGCATAACTGCCGGGGATTTACGATTACCTGGGGCAAGTGACAGTTTGCTCCGCCGGAGCAAACTCCACCTTTTATTCATATCTGCAAACAGGCTGTGCCGCTGGCATAAAAGCGACTCTTTATATTAAACTATGCTGAAAGGGTGATGGGATTATATTACTGACCGCTTCGTGGCACACGCAGAAATATTGAGCCGGCAATAATGCTATTCAAAAGTGAATTTATAAAACGTAGCAGATCCCGGGTGTTTGACCGGAACAATAAACTGACAAAAAAAATCATCATCAGAATTAAATGGGTCCTGTTATATCAGGATGACTATATTCAATTAGAATTTTTGTACAGCTTTTATTCTTCAACTATCCGCCTTTTGGAATATCCCATCATTGGCGGTGTCACCGTGACATACGGGCACACAAACGACGATGCATATTTTTCAAAAACGGGATAATGAATTATTAAAAAGTATGCCGGGTTTCAATATCTCCACCCAAACCTGCA
>JBDTVX010000029.1:0-22945 GCA_040007015.1 Ferruginibacter sp.
TTAATACCAGGTACAGTAACTTTCGAATATCCATCCCATGTCCTGAAAGTAGCCACTTCATCCAGTCCGGTTAATTCCCTTTGCGCTGCAGCGCCCATCGGATCGGCAACCCCTGAATTACGGTATAGTTCGCCGGAAAAACTAAAATTGGAAACCACCCTGTAAATGCGGTTAGCATCTTTTTCAAACTTATCAAAATTAAAATGAAAGTTCACCAGCAACCAGATAACCAATGAAGCGCTGATGCCAATGGAAAGCCCCAGTATATTGATACCGGTAAATACTTTATTTTTCAAAAGTGTTCTTAAAGCGATGGTGATATAGTTTTTTAGCATATAATGATATTCCTGATGTATGATTAACCTCGCCTCCCGCCTTCACTCCCGAAAGATCGGGATCTTTGACAAAGGAGAGGTGCCGGACTCTGCTGATTTAAGGCTCTTTTATTATTTTGGAGTCTTAACGAGATTACCTGGCGGTTCTTCTCTTCATTTTCACATTTTCAAATTTTCAAATTTTCAAATTCATCATTAGCACACTGGCAAATTAGCACATTAGCTAATTGAGCTACTCCGTTCTCAAACTCTTTGCCGGGTTGGCGATCGCTGTTTTTATTGTTTGGATGCTTAGCGTAATTAACGCAATCAATAACATCGAAATTCCACTTACAATAAATACCCACCAGCTGATTGCTGTTTTAAATGCAAAATCCTGTAGCCATTGATAGGTTGCCCACCAGGCAACGGGCGCAGCAATTAAGAAAGCGATGATTACCAGCAGCACGAAATCCTTCGATAAAATAGAAACAATATTTGCAACAGAAGCTCCTAATATTTTACGGATACCAATTTCTTTTGTGCGTGTGTTGGTAGTGTATATTACTAAACCCAACAACCCGAGGCAACTGATAAAGATAGTAAGCCCTGTGGCCCATTGCAACAGGCTGGCAGTAAATTGCTCTCTTTCATAAAACTTTGCGATCGTATCATCAAAAAACTTAAAATTAAAATCTTCCTCCGGGTACATTTTTTTGTATGCTTTTTGTATTCCGGCAATGGAACTTTTCCATAGTGTTCCATCGGCATTATTTGGTTTCAGTTTTATGTGAAAGGTTGATCCGCTATTTCCTCCGAATACAACCGGGCTGATCGATGAATGTAAAGACTGGTCATGAAAATCTTTCATCACACCTACGATCGGTATATTCTTACCATTCCATTGCAGCGACTTGTTCAATGCATCTTCAGCATGTTGAAAACCGATCGCATGCGAATAACTTTCATTTACCAGAAATTCTTTTATGCTATCACTTTGCAATACGTTCCTGCCGGCCAATAATTTTATCTGGTAAACTTTTATGAAATCCGTATCTCCCCAGCGTATTTGGGTGTTGGGTTTTACTCCTTCCTTACCATTGTTATATGCCAGGTCTGTAAAAGCTGCTCCTTCAGAGGCGGGAGCCAAAAAACCCGTGCTGGCAATCGCAACGCCGGGAAGGGATTTTATTTCATTCAATAATTGTTTACCATGCGAGGCAACGGTATCGCGGGGCATATCAAAATTAATAATCGCCTCCTTATTGAAACCCATATCCGCATTGAGCGAATAATTGATCTGTTTACTTACCATTATCGTGGCGATAATAAAAAACTGCGCTATCACAAACTGCGAAACAGTAAGTGTTTTTCTTACCCATGCATTTCGCGTGCGGCCGGTATTTGCCAACGCCTGGCTCTTTAAAACCAGTATGGGATTAAACCCTGATAATATGAACGCAGGATATAAACCTGAAAGAAAGCTTACTGTTACAACAAGTAAGCATAAAAATAAAACAAGAGAAGGCTGTTGCAGCAAATTAAAATGCAGGCCCGGGGGAATAAAGTCTGCAAACATTTTTAACAGCAACGGCGTTAATGCAACGGATATGATTGTTGCAATGATGGTAATAAAAAATGTTTCACTTAAAAACTGGAAGATCAATTGCCGTTTTGAACTGCCCATTGTTTTTCTTATGCCGATCTCCTTTGCTCTCTGTGTGGCCTGCGCAGTGGTAAGATTTATAAAATTGATACAACCCAATAATAAAAGAAATATGCCTATCGCGAGTAATCCATACAGTGTTGGCTTATGCCCGAGCCTTTGACCAACTCCCGCATAATTGCCGTTGAAATGCACATCATTTAAAGGTTGTAAATGAAAGGCCATCGTGTTGTTAGCATCTTTATTGGCATCTTTATTATACTTTTCTATTAAACCTTTTAACTGTGCTTCTGTTTGACTGACACTACTGCCTTTGGAGAGTTTTATAAACAATTGGGAATATGCCATCCAGTCGTTCCATACCGTCATCATAAAACGATCCTGCAGGTTTGTTTTAGAAATAGTGGGAAGCGAAATAAATTCCAAGGCGTTGAATGCAGTGATTTCATTCAGATCTTTCACGATGCCCGATACCGCCACCTTAATGTCATCATCATAAGTGATTTGTTTTCCAATAATATCTGCGGCCGGTACAGATGGAAAGTATTGCCTGGCACGGCTTTCAGTAAGTACAACAGTAAATGGATCCTGTAGCGATGCCTGCGGTGAACCCGCCACCCATTCATAAGGCAGCAAATAAAAATAATGCTGGTTTGTAAAAACAATATTGGGTTGGTTTTTATAAATAATAGGATTATCGGCCTGGCTGGATGCAATCGCAACTTTGGCGGCTGCATTGCCCTGGAACTGAAATATGGGTATGGTTTGTTCTACACCGGTCACTTCATTTTCTATAGTAGCGCCCAGTGGTGCAGGCACGGCCGCACTATGGCCCTCCGTACCGGAAAATTTAGCGTCCAGTACAACACGGTAGATCCTGTCGGCATCCGGCTCAAATTTATCATAGCTGAATTCATAATAAGCGATCAGGAAGATAACCAATGCAGCACTGATGCCGATGGATAATCCCGATACATTAATGGCTGAGAAAGTTTTATTGCGCCAGAAGGTCCGGGAGGCAATAATAAAATGATTTTTAAACATAAATTTAATGTCTGATGTATGATTTAGCCTCCCCCCGCCCTCACTCCCGAAAAGATCGGGATCTTCGACAAAGGCGAGGGATCCTGACCCAGCTAATTCACAGTTCTTTTATTATTCGCAACATTTTGCCACTTACCTGATGATCTGCCTCTTTTTCCATTTTCACTTTTTCAAATTTTCAAATTTTCGCATTCATCATTAGCACATTAGCACATTGGCTAATTAACTAATTATTCGGTCCTCAAACTCTTCACCGGGTTTGCCAGTGCCGCTCTTATTGCCTGGAAACTGATCGTTAGCAATGAAATAATTATTGCAATTAATCCAACCAGCAAAAATATCCATGCGCTGATAGGAATACGGTAGGCATAATCCTGTAGCCATTTATATACGCCAAACCAGGCAAGCGGCCACGCTATGAGCACAGCTATTAAAACATATTTTAAAAAATCTTTGGAAAGCATCCCGACAATATTTTGCACGGAGGCACCCAGCACTTTCCGGATGCCTACTTCCTTTATTCGTTTTTCCGCAGCGTAGGATGCAAGACCGAACAGGCCAAGGCAGGAAATGATAATAGCGAGTACTGCCAATGAGCCTACAAATTTACTTACCTGCTCATCTGCCTGGTAGATGGTTTCAAAATGATCATCCAAAAAATGATATTCAAAAGCACGATCCGGGAAATTTTTTTTCCAAACCGATTGAATAAAGGCGATCGCCTCTTTTGATTTTGCGCCATTTATTTTAACTGACATGTTGCTAAAATAGCCGCCTTCCTGCTGGTTGAATAGGAATATGGTTTCAATCTTATAATGCAGAGAATTAAAATTAAAATCTTTTGCGATTCCAACAATATAGCCCGCTGAATCAAATCCAAAATGTTTGCTAATCAATGACGACATGTCGGCACGCGGGTTATCTTTCAGCAGCTCCCGGGCAAGCGATTCATTGAGAATATATTCCTTTCCCTGCGCTGATTTATCTTTCGAAAAATCACGCCCGTATACCAGTGGAATTTTATACAGGCGGAGATAATCCGGATCAACGATCAGGCGTGTTGAGGATAATTGCCGCAGGGGGCCATCTCCCTTAAATTCAATTCCTGATTGATCAAGATGTCCGCCCAACTCATCCTGGGCACCGGTTACGCCGGTAATAAGCGAATTGCTTAAAAGGTCTTGTTTCAATACGCCAAATTTACCAAACGTAACATCATCGAATGGTATAGTTAAAACCTGGTCGCGGTTGTAGCCCGTGTCACGGCTCTGCATGTAATTCAATTGCCTTACTGCAAAAATGGTGGCTATCATTAAAAAGATGGCGCTCGTGAATTGCACCACAACCAGGATATTCCTGAGCAATCCTTTATTACCTCCTGTTTGCACAGAACCCTTCAACACGACGCTGGGATTAAAGGACGATAAATACGCTGCGGGATAAAGGCCTGATAATATACCGACCACAATAGTACCTATGATAAGCGAAACAGAAAGTAAGCCATTATGAAAAATCGATAGCTGAAGGTTGCGCTGGCTTAATGCATTCACAAAAGGCAACAGCAACACAACCAGCAGCACAGCAAACAATAAAGCAATGAGACACAAAAGCACAGACTCGCCAAGAAACTGTAAGGCCAGTTGCCAGCGTAAGGCTCCAACGGATTTTCTAACACCTACTTCACGCGCACGCTCTGCGGAACGTGCCGTTGACAGGTTCATAAAATTAATACAGGCGATCAGCAATACCACCAGACCGATAATGAAAAACAAGTTGGTGTAATTTTTATCGAACTTTTGATAATTAAGATAGTCAAGGCCGATATCACCGGCGTTTGCATGTACCTCCTTCAATGGCAACAGGAACAGCTCGTAGTTCTTCCAGTTATCGTTTTGGGCCATATATTTTTTCAGATAGGCAGGAAATTTTTTTTCTAATGTTGCCATGCTTGTGCCAGGGGCCAATTCCAAATAAGTGTCCAGCCAATTACCACCCCATCCATTCATCCAGTCGGGTTTATAAATGGTATTAAATGAAAATAAACCGTCAAATTGCAACTGCGAATTTTGTGGAACGTTTTGCATAATGCCGGTCACTACAAAACTAAGGGTATCGCCGGCATAATGTGTAACGGTTTTACCAATCGGATCTACATTGCCAAACAATTTTTCTGCGCTTTCCCTGGTTAAAATAACACTATTCGGTTTTTGCAGCGCAGTGGCCCTGTTGCCCTTCAATAATTCAAAATCGAACATCTGTAAAAATGTGGAATCAACGAAATACATTTCCGGTAGCGTGATCCGCTTTTCGAGGTAAGTCATTTGATATTTTTCATGCCAGTTTACCCGTGTAAAATTTTTTATTTCGGGAAATTCATTTTTCAAGGTAGGTCCCATTGGAAACATAGACAAAGCCACTTTTTGGGAAGCCACCATGCCTTCAAATTTCTGAACTTCATTAAGGCGATACAGGTTTTTGGTGTGAAGTCTATCGAAGCTTCTTTCATAAAAAACAAACAGCATGATCATTATGCTGGCAGCCAGGCCAATTGCCAGTCCTACAATATTGATGGCAGAAAATACTTTGTTCTTCCAAAGATTTCTGAATGCGATTTTAAAATAATTCTTTAGCATAAAATAAGATGTCTGATGTCTGATTTAACCTCAGCCCGCCCTCTCCAAAAGAGAGGGAGCCCGACCCTAATGATTTAAAGCTCTTTTATTTTCTGGATTCGTTTGTTCTACAACCTTTCGGTTTTAGTATATAAACTCAATATTATTTATACAAATCCAATAATATAAGACGCTCCTTATTCATTATTCATTATTCATTTTTCATTTTTTTATTCCGTTCGTAAACTCTTCACCGGGTTTGCAATCGCTGCTTTTATGGCCTGGTATGAAATAGTACAGGCTGCAATAGCAAACGATATTGCAATAGCGATTATAAAAATGCTTCCACCAATATTTATCTTGTAAGCGAAACCCTGTAACCAGTTATGCATAACGTAGTACGCAATTGGCGCAGCTATTAAAAAAGCAATTGCGATCAATGCTACAAACTCCTTAGAAAAAAGTATGACAATATCAGCCAGCGAAGCACCGAGTACTTTTCTTATCCCTACTTCTTTAATTCGTTGCGCTGCCGCAAAAGAAATCAGGCCATATAGACCCAAACAACCAATAAGGATAGCTATGCCGGAAAAAAGCTTGAACGCAGTATATTCTTTTTGTTCCTGCCGGTACCATGCGGCAATATGGTCATCAAGAAATTCATAACTGAAAAGGTTATCCGAAAAAAGGCCCGACCATATTTTATCAATATCCGCGATCGTTTTATTCATATTGTAGGGCTGTATTTTTACACTTGCCATAAAAAAATTACCTGCACGGTACAACAGCACACATGGTCGTATTTTTTTATGTTTTGATTCACTTTGAAAATCCTGCACAACGCCCATTATGGTAAAATAAACGTTACCATTTATTATTATATGCCGGCCGATCGCCCGCAGTGGATCAAGTATCCCCAATTTATGTATCATCGTCTCGTTCACCACAACATTGTAAACCGTATCCTTCTCTGATGCTTTGGTTCGTCTTACTTTTTCACCGGCGAGCATCTTTAGTTCAAACATATCCGTATAAAACTCATCAATAAATTTAATTTCAGTTACATCGTCTTTCTTAATGCCTGCTTCAGGTGATGTAAAGCCAGTGAAATTATTATTATACACAGGCGCTCCCGAAGAAAAGCTCAGTTCTTTGACGGCGGGATCCTGTAACAACTTTTGCCGCATTGTTTCGGCTTTGGCCATATCAGGGATACCAAAGGAAATCACCGCGTCTTTATTAAAACCAAGGTTTTGATTTTTGAAGAAATCCATTTGGTATGCCACCACCAGTGTACCTACGATCATAATTTGGGAGATCGCAAACTGAAGCACCACAAGGCTCTTGCGCAATGTTAACCCGCTATAAGACAATACTGCTTTGTTCTTTAGGGTTTCAATAGTACGGAACCCCGACTGCACAAACGCCGGGTATAAACCTGCCAGCAAAATTAAAGCGGGTGTTAATAATAATACCATAATAATTACCGATGGCTGTACCAGCTGTTTAAAGCTGATCTTAATATCCAGCCATGTTGCCGCAAGTGGTAAAAACAAAGATGTAGTGATCAGTCCCAGCACTAAGGCTATGAGCACCATCAAAGTTGTTTCGCCGATAAATTGTGTGATTAGTTGTGACCGGCTTGAGCCCAATACTTTTCGTACACCAACTTCCTTTGCCCGGCGGATCGCCTGTGCCGTGGCAAGATTGATAAAATTGATACAGGCGATAACGATTATAAAAACAGCTATTGCTGCCAACGCCCAATAGGTTTCTCTTGAGGTAGTATTGCTGATGGTATTATTAAGATAACGCTGATCAAAATGTATATCGGTAAGTGGTTGTAAAAGCAGCCTTGCTTCTTTGGCAATATCGGCTCCCCAGTTTTTGGCTATGAATGCCGGTATTCTTTTTTGAAATTGCCGGATCGTAGTATTTTTGGGAATTACGATGTAGGCAAAAGCTCCGCCGCTGATCCAGTAAAAGTTAGACATTGCTCCTCTTTGCTGCATGTCTTTTCTTACCGTTTCGAAAGACACCAGGAAATTAAATGGTAAATGTGTATTGCCGGGTAAGTCTTTGATAACACCCGTCACTTTCAGGTAATGATCGTTTCCCAGCTTTACCAACTGACCCATTGCTTCTTTATTCGCAAAATATTTATGCGCTATACTTTCAGTAAGGACAACAGCATTGGGTTCACTCAATGCTGTTTTGGGATTGCCCTCCAGCCAACCATAATCAAACACGGAAGAAAAGTTCTGATCGGCAAAGGCATATCCTTTTTCCTCGTATTTTATATTGCCCACTTTCATTATCCCGGATTGCTGGAACCAAACCTGTGACACTTCTTCCAGTTCAGGAAAATCCGTGCGAAGGGCGGGCACCACTGCCATTGAAACAGAGGGATTAAAGTCAATTGCATTTAAGGTGACGCGATAAGTATGAT
The DNA here is from genome assembly GCA_040007015.1 of Ferruginibacter sp. GTDB lineage: Bacteria > Bacteroidota > Bacteroidia > Chitinophagales > Chitinophagaceae > Ferruginibacter. The sequence goes on from JBDTVX010000029.1 coordinate 8,086, forward strand.
CTGCATTTTTATTAAACTGATCATAGCTTAATTCGTATTTCACCACTAAAAAAATAACGAGGCAGGATGCAATACCCAGAGTAAGTCCGAGCACATTAATAATGCTGTAAGCTTTATACCTGCTTAGCGTTCGCCACGCTGTTTTGAAATAATTTTTAAGCATAAATTTTGATTTCTGGTGTAACCTCATCCCCCGCCCTCTCCGGAGGAGCGGAAGCCTTGTACCCTGCTGATTTGCAATTCTTTTATAATTGGCCGCACCTGGTCATTTGTTTTTGGCTTACTTTCTTCATTTTCATATTTTCAAATTTTCACCTTTTCAAATTGTCTTATTCCGTTCGTAAACTCTTCACCGGGTTTGCGATGGATGCTTTAATTGCCTGGAAGCTTACAGTTATTAACGCAATGGCGATGGATGCAACGCCGCCTGCAACAAATAACGTCCAACTGATGTTGATACGATAAACATAATCCTGCAACCATTGATGCATGCAATACCATGCAATGGGTGTAGCGATCGAAAAGGCAATTGCAATGAGTATGATAAATTCTTTTGAAAACAAATAAACGATATTGCCTGCAGTAGCACCAAGTACTTTACGAATACCAACTTCTTTTATTCTCTGCACTGCCATGAATGAGGCTAAACCATACAACCCAAGACAGCTAAGGAATATAGCGATACCTGCAAAAATTTTGTACAACTGCGCTAACTGATTTTCCTGTTTGTAAAAATTGTCTATTTTATCATCAAGAAACCTATATTCATAAACATTATTTGGAAATGATTGCTCCCATGTTTTTTTGATGAATTGCATTGTGGAAGCAATGTTTGTGGTTGAAAGTTTTATTGAAGCCTGGCGGTACATGGTTGCGTTTGTGGCAACAAGCAATGGTGCCAGATTCTGGCGTAAAGACCGGTCATGAAAATCTTTCAATACACCAACAACAGGACATTTTATCAGACCATCCATTATGCTTATTTCTTTGTTCAATATATCTTCCGGTTTTTTGAGTCCTAAACTTTTCACGAATGATTCATTCACCAAAAATTCTCTTGTCCAGCCGGAAGGTTGCAAATTTCTTCCGGCTACCAGTTGTAGTTTATATGTCGGGACATAGTCATCGTCCGCGAATTTGGTAATAGCCTCGAAATCTTCATCCTTTAATGCATGGTCAAATTTGAACCTGGTAAACATATTATTATCATCTTCAACCGGGCTGTTAGAACTGAAACTTACCGCCTGCACACCGTTTGACAATAACTTCTGCTTTAAATAATCCGTCAGCTTCCCGCCGGTACTATCCGGACGATAAGGAACATTTACGATTGCATCTTTATCGAAGCCCAGCGGTTGATTCATAAAAAAATTCATTTGTTGTAAAATGATGAGTGTTCCGATGATCAGCGCCTGTGCAATGATGAATTGAAACACTACCAATCCCCTTCTTAATGAAATTCCCTTGGTAGTATTTACGGTGAGTTTACTCTTTAAGGCATTAACAGGATTGAAACGGGATAAAACAATAGAAGGATAAAAACCCGCGAGTGCGGTTACAACAACGGTTACAGCCAAAAGAAATAAAATAATTGCAGAATTGTTGAGTAGGTTGAATGAAAGCGATAGCTCTAACAATTGATTTACATAAGGCAACGCAAGAAGTGCAATAACTGCTGCAACTATTACCGCAATTGTAACTATCAAAAATGTTTCAACCATGAATTGAGTTTGCAATTGAGATTTATTACTTCCCAAAACTTTTCTTACGCCAACTTCCTTTGCCCGGTTAACAGCTTGTGCAGTGGATAAATTTATAAAGTTTACGCAGGCAATTAACAGTATGAATGCTGCAATCAGCCACAATACATTGATCAGTTCGTGACTGATTGTTTTGTTGCTGTAATTTCCTGCTGCCGCATCGTAATGCACCCCACTTAATGGCTGGATAATATAGCTATCCTTATTGTCGGCAGATTGTACTTTTCGTGCGTATGTGGTTAATTGTTGATTAAAATTGTCAACAGAAATATTAGGCGGTAACAAAACATAACAACCAAAATCAGGCGCTGATTGATTCCACTGAGGTTGTTGAAATCCGTATTCTTTATCTCCTGTAAAATCTGTTCCGTAGGCAACCACCAATTTTAGCTGAAAGTCTGTATTTGCCGGTATTGTTGCTAGAATGCCTGAAACTTTTAGGGCTGTTGCCGGGAACTGAAACAATCCTGCGCCCATGCTATAATATCCTGTTATTTTAATGGTTTTACCTATTGCTGATTTCCAGTCACCGAAATAAGTTTCTGCGATTTCTTTTGTAAGCAATACATTGTTCGGATCTTTTAATGATTCGTATGAACCTGCGAGCAGAGGAAAATTAAACATGTCAAAGAATGAAGGCGATGTATAAAATACACCGCTTTGCTCTTTAAAATTTTTTACAGGCGTTCCGTTATCATCAAGTACCTGAAACTCATCATTGTGGCTTGCATAAATCGGAGCTACTTGTTCAAGTTGAGGAAAAGCAGTTTTTAGTCCTGTGGGCATTGGAAAAGGAACGTTTTTTCCATAGGTAATAGTTGCCGCATTTGCATGATGAGATTCAGTCAATACACGATAAATTCGATCTTTCTTTGAATGAAAAGTATCGTAGCTGGTATGAAACCGGATAATGATAAAGATCATCATACAAACAGCAATACCAACAGCCAAACCTGCGATGTTGATGAAGGTGTAGTTTCTGTTGCGTGTTAAACTTCTAAATGCGGTTTTGAAATAATTTTTAAACATAAAATTTGATTTCTGATGTAACTTCACCCCCGCCTTCTCCCGAAAAGGTCGGGATCTTCGACAAAGGAGAGGGAGCCTGTACCCTGCTGATTTAAAGCTCTTTTATCATTCTGCTTTCATGGTCCTTTACCTGATAATTGCCCTTCTTCATTTTCACATTTTCACATTTTCACATTTTCACAATTGCCTTATTCCGTTCTCAAGCTCTTCACCGGATTGGCGATAGCTGCTTTTATTGCCTGGAAACTCACGGTTAATAGTCCTATCAAAACAGCCAATAAACCCGCAGCCAAAAACATCCACCAGCTTATTTCAATACGGTATGCAAAATCCTGCAACCATTTGTTCATAAGGTACCAGGTTACCGGGCATGCGATAACGATCGCTATTATGATTAGTTTGATAAAATCTTTGGAAAGCAAGGCGGTTACGTTTGATACGGATGCACCAAGCACTTTTCGTATCCCGATCTCCTTCCTGCGTTGCTCAGCGGAAAATGCGGCCAATCCAAACAAGCCCAGGCAGGCAATCAGAATAGCGATGAAAGTAAAATATACAACGATGTCTGATGTACGCTGTTCTTTTTCATAATTGCGTTGAAAATCCTGGTCCAGGAAAGAATATACAAAGGGGGTGGTGGGGTTCAGTTTGGCCCAGGATTTCTCTACCTCTTTTAAAAGCCGGGAATAGTCATTTGTTTTAAAACTTGCAATAACATAACCATACTTGTTTGCAAAAAGGCCAGTCGTAAAGCCACAGGGTTTTATTTCATTGTGCAAACTTTCAAAATTAAAATTTTTAACTACACCCACAATCTGCAGCTCAGCATGATTGCCTGCGAAATCATACTGTATCTTTTTCCCAACTGCATTGCTATTCTCATAACCCAATTCTTTAACTGCTGCTTCATTGAGTATAATACTTGCAGAGTCTGCAGTAAATTCCTTTGAAAATGACCTGCCGCTTAACAGTTGAATGCCCAGGGTTTCGATATAATTGTTTTCAATCACGGAAAGACGGATGTCTACTACTACATCGTTTGCTGTTTTGCCCTCCGGATAAAAAAGCATATCATTCAGGTCGGCAATACCCGGGTAAGTAGAACCACTGGTGACCGAGCTGATATCAGAACTTTTTAATAATTCATCTTTCAAGGGAGTGTACTCATGCTCAGAATTTTTGTAAGCCTGCTGTAGCGGCAATATGATCTGCTGGCTTTTATTAAAGCCAAGCTGTTGATTTTTCAGCAGGTTTAATTGTTGCCAGATAACAATGGCGCCCAATACCAGGCAGATGGAAATACTGAACTGAAATATCACCAATCCTTTTCGGATAGCCGTAGCGGAAAAGCTATTCCTGATTTTTCCTTTCAGTACAGAAACCGGCTTAAAGGCTGATAAATAAAAGGCAGGATACAGACCTGCGAATAGGCCGGTAAGAAATGTAAGGCCAACGATCCATAATATAAGTGCGGGTTTATCAAAAGGCCGGATGCTCTTCTGCGTGAGGTTGTTGAAAACAGGCAAAAAGATCATAGCCAGCACCAGTGCCAGCACTAAAGCTATCAGGCACATAATGAAGGACTCGCCCAGGAACTGCCGGATCAATGAGCCTTTTTCTGCTCCCATTACTTTTCTAACACCTACTTCTTTGGCCCGCTTTTCTGACCGTGCCGTAGAAAGGTTCATGAAATTGATACAGGCGATCAACAAAATAAATGCTGCTATTGAACCAAGGATATACAGGTAAATTATATTTCCATTTGCCGCTATTTCATTTCCGATAGCGGAATGTAAATAAATATCTTTTACCGGTTGTATAAAAAGGGTTTTTGAAAATCCCGCTGCTTTCATATCAGCAGCGGCATGGCGTTCAAAAACAGCATTTAATTTTTGTTCAAATGCGGTTGCACTGACCCCCGCCTTCAATTTTACATAAGTAAAAAAGATATTGTTAGTGGTCCACCTGGTTTGGTTCTTTACCCAGTTCCACATATCATTATTGCGCATAGAAAGAAAGTAGTTGGCAGGGATATGTGATTTATTTTTGTTATCATTAAAAACACCTTTCACCGTATAATTTTTTTCCCCGAATGGCGTATTGATCAAAATGGCTTTTCCTACAGGATTTCCCTCATCAAAAAATTTCCGTGAGAGTTTTTCCGAGATAACGATGCTATTTGGCTGATCGAGTGCCGTGGATGAATTGCCGTATATAAAATCATAGGTAAATAGCTGAAAGAAAGTAGAATCAACATAATAACCATTGGATTCAAAAAACTGTTTGGTCACTGAATTGCGTTCATACTTCAGCAGCATTGTTTCAATATCCGGAAAAGTTAACAACCTGGTAACCTGCTCTACTTCCGGCAAATCATTTTTTACGCCTCCTGCAAGCGGACCAGGACCTGCAGCCCAGGTTCCTCCCTTACCGGTTTTTGCAGCAATTCGGAAAATTCTGTCCCCATTTTTATGATGCTGGTCGTAACTGCTTTCATCAAAAATATACAGCATGATCAACAGGCAGGTACCCAGCCCCACTGCCAGGCCAAAGATGTTGATAAAGGAAAATGCCTTATTTCTTGCAAGATTTCTGAATGCGATTTTGAAATAATTTTTTATCATGCCTCGTATTTTATAGATTTTTTTGAATCTATTACTTTAATGCGTAATGAAAATGAGTAAGGAAAAGCAGAATCTACACAAAAACAACAATAAAGATGCCCTGATCTAGATTATTAATAATCAGCGATTAATATATAACCGTTATAATTATATGTTCGTTACTGATACAACATGTGTTCGCTTTTGAAATAGTTTTTTAATCATGGTGTTTGTTTTAACCTCATCCCTTACCCCTCTCTCCCGAAAAGATCGGGATCACCGACAAAGGAGAAGTAGCGCGAGTGGGTAGTTCAATGATTTCAAGTTTAATTTATAAATCGTTATTTTAAAAAAATGAGTGATTGTTATTCCACTCATTATTCATCACTCATTATTCCATCACTCATTTCTCATCGCTCATTATTCATTCCCCATCACTCATTACATCACTCCGTCCTCAAACTTTTTACTGGATTTGCAATCGCTGCTTTAATGGCCTGGAGGCTTACTGTCAATACCGTGATCGTCAACGCACCCATGGCTGCTGCCGCAAAGATCCACCATGACATTTCCATCCGGTATTCGTAATTCTGCAACCACTTACTCATAAAATAATAGGATACCGGGATAGCAATTGATAAGGAAATAATTACCAGCATTATAAATTCCTTTGACAATAGCCCCCACAGGTTTAACACGGAGGCGCCCAGAACTTTGCGAACACCGATCTCCCTGGTGCGTTGCTCCGCAACGAATGATGCTACTCCAAAAAGGCCCAGGCAACAAATAAAAATGGCAAGGATCGCAAAGAAGGCAGCTAATTTACCAATACGTTCTTCATTCGAAAATTTCCGGGCATATTCTTCATCCACAAATTTGTAATCAAACGGGCTGGCGGGGTTAATTTTCCTGAATACATTTTCTACTTTGCCAAGTGCTTCGCCTGTACTTACCTGCGGCGCAAGCTTGATACTGATCACATTTACTGCATTATAATTTAATGTATAAAAAGTTGGCTTAACCGGCTCAAAAGGCGATTCCTTAATCATATCATTTATGACACCGATTACCTTATAATCTTTACCATGGTATTTAATAATTTCATCAAGCGGTTTTTTGAAGCTCATGAGCTTTACAGCAGATTTATTCAGAATGATGGAAGTAGAATCCATGGTAAAATTCCTTGAAAAATCCCTGCCATCTGCCAATTGCCAACCCACCGTTTTTCCATAATCATGCGTTATATTATTTGACATTGCAAGCGGGCGCGTATCAGGAGTTTTGCCACGCCACGAAAAATCGGTCGTTCCACCAGACTGACCTGTTACTGAACCTGAAGATTCTGACATTTCAGAAACCGCCCCGGTATTGAGCAGATCATTTCGTAATGCATTGTAATGTCCATTTAGTTCCGGTGTATTCATATTAATTTCAATAATACCGCTGCGGTTGTAGCCGACCGAACGATTTTTGGCAAACTGTATCTGGTTGAAAACAATAATTGTGGCAATGATCAATGTTACTGAAACAGTAAATTGCAGCACCACCAGAACCTTGCGTGGTATGGCAGCAAAACGCCCTACCCTGAAAGTTCCTTTCAATACTTTTACAGGCTGAAATGAGGAAAGGTAAAGGGCCGGGTAGCTTCCGGCAATCAAACCAGTTAGCAAACAGAACCCAATCCCAAAAAGCCAAAACAAGGGGCTTGACCATAAAATGATCATTTTCTTTCCCGCAACCCCATTGAAAAATGGCAGGAATAATTGTGTCAAAAGCAAGGCGAACACAAAAGCAATCAATGCTACCAATAAAGACTCGCAGAAAAATTGCAGGATCAATTGCCTGCGAACAGAGCCGATTGCTTTACGGATGCCCACTTCCCTTGCTCTCTTTTCAGAGCGGGCCGTGCTCAGGTTCATGAAGTTGATACAGGCCAATAGCAAAACAAAAATGCCGACCATACCAAAAAGCCAAACGAACAAAATCAACCCCCCGGTATTTACACCATTTTTGAAATCCGAATACAAATGCCACTTATTCATCGGGTGCAGGAAAAATTCAGGCTTGTAAGCGGGAGGGTTATCCCTTTTCATCCTGATATCTTTGATCTTAGCTGAAACTTTCTCCATATCGGCGCCCTCTTTTAGCTGTGCATACAGCTGGAAATTATTATCATCCCAATGGTCCTTATCATTTTTAACCCAATCATTACCGGCCTCATACAACTCCCATGGAGCAAGAAAAAAAACCTCTCCAAAACTGCTGTTATTTGGAAAATCCTTGTAAATCCCTGTAACTTTCACAGTTCGCTTATTGTCAATTTTAATAAGCTGACTGATGGCATTTTCAGCGCCAAAAAAGGTTTTTGCCAAAGATTCGGAAAGCATGATTGAATTGACATCTTGTAAACTATTTCGGTTTCCCGCGATCATTTTTAAAGACATCATTTCGGTAAAATCAGGTTCAACATAGTTGCCAGCTTTTGAAAATTTTTTATCCCCGGCAGCAAGAATAAGCGTCTGATTTGAAGACAGGCTCACTGATTTGAAATCGGGATATTTGGTGCGGAGCTCATTTGCCAACGGAGTAGGCAGCACATTGTAAGATGATTTTTCAACATCAAATTTTACAAATTGCCAAACCTGCGCAATGCGTTTGTAATTATCAAAATTTTTGTCGAAAGACAATTCATCAAAGATCCACAGGCCAATAAGGATAGCTACCGACATACCAACTGCCAGGCCGCCGATATTGATGAAAGAATAAACCTTGTTTCTGCGAAGGTTACGAAAGGCGATTTTGAAATAGTTTTTTATCATAGTGTTTGTTTTGACCTCACACCAACCCCTCTCCAAAAGAGAGGGAACGCGGGTGGGTGGTTTAATACTTTAAAGTTTATTAATAATAGCTGCCGGACGATTCAAGAGAAAAATCAGTGAGTTATTAGTATTCATTATTCATTCCGTTCTCAGGCTTTTTACCGGGTTTGCAAGCGCGGCTTTAATTGCCTGCATGCTTACCGTTATTAATGTAATGACCAATGCACCGCCGCCGGCCGCCGCAAAAATCCACCAGGATATTTCTGTGCGATACTGATAATTCTGTAACCAGCTGTGCATAAAATAATACGCAGTTGGCGCGGCAATGAGTAATGAAATAATAACCAGTACAACAAAATCTTTAGATAACAATCGCCATACATTAAACACCGATGCGCCCAATACTTTCCGTACACCAATTTCTTTTATACGCTGCTCCGCTACAAAAGATGCCAGGCCAAATAATCCCAGGCAACTGATTATAATGGCAAGTCCGGCGAACAGGCCAGCCAGTTTTCCAATTCGTTCTTCCGCAGCAAATTTTTTATTGAATTCATCACTAACAAATGAATATTCAAGAGGAGTCGCCGGGTTTATTTTTTTAAATATACCTTCGATTTTTGTTAAGGCAACTCCGGCGCTTAAGTGTGGATTGAGTTTTAAAAACATATAATTTAATCCGTCGCGCTGATAAATAAAAAAGATGGTTGGGGATATTGGTTTAAAGGGCGATTCCATCACCATGTCTTTAACTACACCCAGAATTTTAAACCGTTTATCTTTTACCTGGTCCCATCCAATGGCTTCTCCGACATGGTTTTTCGGGCCCATTAGTTTTGCCGCTGCTTCATTGATCACAAAGCCGGTTGAATCAGTAGCCAATTCCTTTGAAAAATCCCTTCCGGCAATAAATTGCCAGCCAATTGTTTTACCATATTCCTTCGTAACTGATATAGTCGAGAATTCTATTTCGGCACTATTCTGTTTACCCTGCCAGGTAAAACCCGTGTTCGTCGACCAGATACTGGTAACCGGACTGGCAGAGCCGGCTACATCAATTACTGCTCCCGTATTTTTTACCTCGGTGCTGAATACGCTGTATTTTTCCTGGAATTCAGGTGAGTTGATTGGGACCTGCAGCAAGCTTTCAGCAGTATATCCAACCGGGCGGTTTTTTGCAAACTGCACCTGGCGATAAACGATGATCGTACCAATGATCAGTATGATAGAAACCGTAAACTGCACTACTACCAACGCTTTCCTCGGGATAGCCGCCAGGCGCCCCGTGCGAAAACTACCCTTCAATACTTTAACCGGGTTGAAAGATGATAAATAAAGTGCCGGGTAACTGCCGGCCAATATGCCTGTAAAAAAAGTAAAGACCATACCCGATATCCAAAACAATGGATTGGTCCATGGAATATTTATTTTTTTACCGGCAATGGTATTAAACCAGGGCAGGCTAAATTGAACCAGCACAACGGCCAGTACAAATGCAAAACCGGCTACCACCAATGATTCACTGAAAAACTGGCCGATCAACTGACTGCGAACTGAACCAATGGCTTTGCGGATACCCACTTCTTTGGCACGTTTTTCCGAACGCGCAGTACTAAGGTTCATAAAGTTGATACAGGCCAGCAACAACACAAAAGTACCTATGATCGCATAGAACCAGATAAATTGAAGCTGGTCGCTTGTCACATTTACCCCATTTTCAAACTTTGAATATAAATGCCACTTGCTCATGGGCTGAAGAAACAATGCGGATTTTCTTTTGGCATGCTCTCCGGTAGCATGATAGGCGAGTACATCTTTTATATGAGCAGAAGCTCTATCAAAATCAATACCCGGGTTAAGCTGTGTATAAATATTGATACAGATGTTGTTCCAGTCCGTATATTTTTTTTGCGCCCAGTCGTAACAAGAGAGATAAAAATCAAACGGGGCAATAAAAGTTACATTTTGAAACTCACTATTGTCCGGCAAATTTTCGTATACGCCGGTTACTTTCACTACAAACTTGTTATCAATCTTTATTACTTTATTAATTGGGTCGGCATCGTCAAATATCTTTTTCGCCAGCGATGACGAAATTAAAACAGCATTCATTTCCTTCAGTCCCTTGCGGCTGCCTTTCAGCATTTTCAATGTCAGCATATCAGGCGCTTCGGGCTGCATATATTTACCACTTTCAGCGAATTTTTTATCGCCGGATGACAGAATATGCTGCTCTGTTTGGGTACTCATTACCACGTATTTAAAATCGCCGCCGTAAGAAGAGCGAAGTTCGGTGCCCAGGGGCATTGGATGGGAATCAATTGTAAACAACCCGCCGTTATAATCCGCGTTTGCTTTTACCAGTGCAATGCGGTCATAATTTTTATGATACGTGTTAAAGGACAGTTCATCATAAATCCACAATCCAATAATCATAGCCACCGCCATTCCTACGGAAAGTCCGCCAATGTTGATAAAAGAGGAAGCCTTGTTTTTAGCGAGGTTTCGGATGGCAATTATGAAATAGTTTTTAAGCATGGTGTTTGTTTTTGACCTCACCCCAACCCCTCTCCAAAAGAGAGGGAACGCGGGTGGGTAGCTCAATACTTTTAAGTTTATTTTATAAATAGCTGTCGGTCGCAAACTCACTATTCATTACTCATCATTCATTATTCGGAAAGTTTTATTTTGTTATCTATTTTTGACTTCATTCTGTTCTCAGGCTTTTCGCCGGATTTGCTACCGCGGCTTTTACCGTATGAAAGATCACCGTAAGTAACGTGATCAACAACACTGTAAAGGCTGAAAGTAAAAACGGCATAACACTTAATCCCGTATTGTAAGGAAATATTTTTAACCATTTATCCATAAATAAATAAGCAACGGGGAATGCAACCACGCAGGCTATACCTACCAGCAATACAAAATTTGTTGTGATCAATGGCACGAGCTGCACGAGGCCCGCACCCATTACTTTCCGGATACTGATCTCTTTTTGGCGTTGTTGTGTAGTAAATGCTATAAGTCCCAGCAAACCAAGGCAGGTAATGAGTATGGTGAGAATCGAAAAGGAAGTAAATATTTTGCCTCTTTTCTGATCGGCCGCATATTGCGAATCGAAATCCTGGTCGAGGAAAGTATAGGCAAAAGGAAGGTCAGGGAAATTTGCTTTCCATGATTTTTCAATACCTGGTATCGTAGCAGGGATATTTTTTGCATCCAGTTTAAGTTGTATGCCATTATTGTTTGGCCGGTAAAACAGGAGCAATGGTGCAATCGGGTTATACAACGACTTCTGGTTAAAATCCTTTACAACGCCAACCACTTCCAGGTAAAAATTAGAAGTATCGCCCGGGTATTTTACTTTTTTACCGATCGCATTATCCCATGCAAAATATTTCACCATGTTTTCATTTACAATGATACTTCTCAGTGTATCGGAAGCACCGGAAAAATTTCTTCCCTTAACAATCTTCATACCCAATGTTTTGAAAAAATCTTCATCCACCGCATAGTTATCCACTCCTTTATCGACAAACCCATTTTTTGACTGTACAGAAAATAAGTTGAAGCTTGTACCCGGGCTACCCGGTATGTTCTGGGAAGTACTTAAAGAAACAACCTGGGGATTTTTCCGCACATCATTTTTAAAGGCAAGTATCTTACTTCGTATGTCATTATTTGCGTTCGCAGATAAGGAAAGCACCTGGTCCTTATTGAATCCAAGGTCTTTATTGCGCAGGTATTTTAGCTGGCCGTATACTACCCATGTGCAGATCAGCATGATCATCGAAATGGTGAACTGTACCACTACCAATGCGCGCCGCAATGTTACATTACTTGAGCTTTTGGAAAGGCTTCCCTTCAGCACATCAATCGGGTTAAATTTGGAAAGATAAAATGCAGGATAGCTTCCGCCCAGCAGGCCGACAAATAAAACGATACCCAGTAATATGAGGATAGTGCCGGGTTCTACCAAGCTACGGAACAAAATAAACTTACCTGATAGCGAATTGAATGTTGGCAGTAACAATACGATCAATCCTATGCTCAGCAACAAGGCAAAAAATGTAGTCAGTAAGGACTCAACGAGGAACTGTCCAACCAATTGGGATTTTGAAGATCCGGTTACTTTACGAATCCCAATTTCTTTTGCCCTTCTTGCGGAACGTGCGGTAGTCAGGTTCATGTAATTAATGCAGGCGATGATGAGCATGAATAGCGCCACTGAAGCGAAAATATAGATATAGGAAATACTTCCCAATTCTTCCGGTTCATTTGCCATATCAGAGTGCAAATGAATATCGGTAATCCGTTGTATACCTAACCGGATCTTAATATTGAACTGGGCGAACACCTGCGCCATATATTTATCATACATGGGCAGCAGTTTTTTTTCAAATGTGGCAGCATTTGTGTTTGGCCGCAACAAAACATAAGTATAAAAACCAAAGCCTCCCCAGTTATTTGCAAAATCCTTTGGTAAAGAGCTTGCCGAAACCAGCACATTGAATATAAGATGCGAATTTTTCGGGACATCCTTTACCACCGCCGTTACTTTATAACTCTCGTCTTTATCGTTTTGTAATGTCTTTCCAACATAATTTTTATTTTTGCCAAAATATTTTTCCGCCACAGATTGTGTCAGCACCATTGACTTAGGTTCCATCAAAGCGGTTGTAGGATCGCCTTCAATAAACTGGTATGTAAAGACCCTGAAAATGTTGCTATCACAAAAAAATACCTTGTCTTCATAAAAACGCAATTCACCATTTTTATACATTGTTTTACCATTCCCAACAAACCGTACCGCCTCCTCCACTTCAGGATAATCTTTTGAAAGTGCCGGCCCAAGCGGGTATGGTGTAATAGCCCATTTCATAGTATCTTTTTCAGCCTCCTTTACAAAGGCGTTTATCCGGTAGATCCTATCTGCCTTTTTATTATAGCGGTCGTAGCCCAGTTCATCTTTGATGTAAAAGATCAGGAAAAGGCTAAATGTGATACCAATGGTTAGTCCAAGGATGTTGAGCAGGCTATAGCCTTTGTCTCTTTTAAAATTGCGGATCGCAACAAGCAGAAGGTTCTTTATCATGAGTTTTGCATTTACTTTTTGTGGCTATTTTTTTTACTGTTATATGTTTTATGCTTTATTTTACGGGCATTTGTTTTTCAATTAAACATCGTCCCCGCCACGGCGGGGCTCTCTTGTACTGAATATCATTGTGCATCTTCTCCTACGTTACAGTACCTCACCCCCAACCTCCCGATTTTTCGGGACAGGCTCTCTCCAAAGGCAGAGGGGAGCCTGACTCTGCTGATGGGGCTTTGCTTTTACACCCCGGTTAGTGGTCTCTTTTTTATTTCTTCTTGCTTACATTTTACATTTTCGAATTTTCACATCAGCACATTAGCTAATGAGCACGTTGCCTTCATTCCGTTCTCAAACTCTTTACCGGATTGGCTATTGCGGCTTTTATTGCCTGGAAGCTTACCGTTAATAATGTTATTATAAGAGCACCTAATCCGGAAAGAATAAAAATCCAAAATGATATTGCAGTTCTGTAATTATAGTGTTGTAACCAATTACTTAAAAAATACCACGCCAGCGGAATAGCTATAAAACACGAGATAATAACAAGCATGGCAAATTCTCTGGATAACATTTGCCACAGATTAAAAACAGAAGCGCCAAGTACTTTTCGTACACCAATTTCTTTTTTCCGTTGTTCCGCAACAAATGAAGCGAGCCCGAATAAGCCAAGACATGAAATAAAAATGGCTAAGATGGTAAAGAAAGTTGCAAGGTGACCGATGCGCTGTTCATCAGAAAATTTCTTTGCATATTCTTCATCATTAAAAGAGTAATCGAAAGGAGAACCGGGGTTATATTTTTTAAAAACGGCTTCTGTTTTGTTTAATGCATCCTGCAAAGGCACGCCTGCTTTTAAGCGTATTGTAATTACACTCACCCAGTAAGGGTCATACAGAAAAACTGATGGTCTTATAGGTTTATAGGGCGATTCCATAACCATATCTTTTACTACGCCTGTTACTGTATAATCCTTGTTCTTGAACTGAATTATTTTACCAATAATATTTTTTGAGCCCACAATTTTTGCAGCAGATTCATTTAATATCATACCTGAACTGTCGGTAGCAAAATCTTTAGAAAAATCTCTTCCTTCTTTAATTTGCCAGCCGATAGTTTTACCAAAGTCCTGCGTTACGGCTATAGTGCCGAAAAGCGGTAATGTATTCGGGTCTTTTCCTTCCCAGTTGTAACGATTGTCATTAGAATGAATATCCGTTGTTGGGCTTGATGATGGCGCCATATTTTCCACTGCACCGGTAGCAATTAAATCGTTGCGCAATGCATCAAAATGCCCGTATAAATCAGGGGTTTTAATAGGTATTGTTATTAATCCATCACGACTATAATTAACCGTTCTGTTTTTGGCAAATTGTATTTGCTTAAAAACGATGATTGTTCCAATAACTAACGCGATTGAAAAAGTAAACTGCAGTACCACCAGTACTTTGCGGGGTAATGAAGCAAATCTGCCCACCCGAAAAGTGCCTTTCAACACTTTCATGGGTTCAAATTTTGAAAGATAAAATGCAGGGTAACTGCCGGAAATAATTCCTG